>NZ_CAUQPH010000045.1:0-27803 GCF_963519925.1 uncultured Stenotrophomonas sp.
GCCCAGGCCGCTCCTGCGTCGCGCCCGCCGCGTGCCGAGGGTGCACCGGAAGGCGAGCGCGCACCGCGCAAGCGTCGTCGTCGTCGCAACGGCCGTCCGGTCGAAGGCGCCACGACCGAAGGCGGCGCCAGCCAGCCGGTGACGCCGGTGCAGGTCACCGCCAAGTCGATGCGCAACACCGCGCCGGCCGCTGACCCGGGTGCAGGCTTCCTGACCCGCATCGGCCGCAAGATCCGCCGGATGCTTTCAGGGGCGTAACGACCAACGGTCGTTACCTACCGCGTAGCGCCCCACCGTTGGTGGGGCGGCATTCCAAAACCGATCAACGGTAGCGCCCGACCGTTGGTCGGGCGACACGCCATCCCCACGCCGCCATCCTCCTCCTGCATAATCGGAGGAATGAGCGTCCTGCGTTTTGACAATGTCAGCAAACAGTATGCGGGCGGCCACCAGGCACTGGTGGACGTCAGCTTCGATGTCGCGCCCGGTGAAATGCTGTTCGTCACCGGGCACTCCGGTGCCGGCAAGAGCACCCTGCTCAAGTTGATCCACCTCGACGAGCGGCCCAGCCGTGGCGCGGTGGTGTTCGACGAGCGCAACCTGCTGAAGGTGCGGGGTGGCGATATTCCGCACCACCGCCGCGCGGTCGGTGCCGTCTACCAGGACCACCGCCTGTTGATGGACCGCAGCATCGCCGAGAACGTGGCCCTGCCGCTGATCCTGCGCGGTACCCGGCGTGGCGACATCGGCAAGCGCGTGCGCTCGGTGCTCGAGCGCATGGGCCTGGGCCACCGCGAGAAGGCGCTGCCGTCGCAGCTGTCGGCCGGTGAGCAGCAGCGCGTCGGCATCGCCCGCGCGATCGTCGGCGAGCCCAAGCTGCTGGTGGCGGACGAACCGACCGGCAACCTCGATCCCACCCTGGCCGCGGAAATCATGGCGCTGTTCGCCGAGCTGCCCGCGCGCGGCACCAGCGTGCTGGTGGTCAGCCATGACCTGGCGCTGCTGCGTGCGATGCGCAAGCGCGTGCTGATCCTCGACCACGGCAAGCTGATCGACGACATCTCGCCGCAGGACCTGGCCGAATGACCACGCCCACCAACAAGGAAGCTGCCGCGCCGTCGCGGCTGGGCGTGTGGTTGCACCACCACGGCCACAGCGTGGTGTTCAGCCTGGGCCGCGCCTGGCGCAAGCCGTGGGCCACCCTGCTGACCGTGATGGTGATGGCGCTGGCGCTGGCGCTGCCGCTGGGCCTGTCGATCGCGCTGGACAACCTCAAGCATTTCGCCGGCAGCGTGCAGCAGTCGCGCGACATCAACCTGTTCCTGAAGACCGACGTCGACGCCGCAGCGGCAAGGCAGGTGGCCGACACGCTGCGTGGCCGCGCCGACGTAGCGAGCGTGACCCTGCGTTCGCCCGATGAGGGCCTGGCCGAACTGCGCGACAGCGCCGGGCTGGGCGAAGCGATCAATGCGCTGCACGACAACCCGCTGCCATCGCTGCTGATCATCACCCCGGCCAATGGCGCCGACGACGGGCGCCTGGCGCAATCGCTGGAAGGCCTGCCACAGGCCGACCTGGTGCAGCACGACGCGCTGTGGCGCAAGCGCCTGGATGCCTGGCTGGGCTTCGGCACGCGCCTGGTGCAGGTCCTGTCGGTGCTGCTGGGCCTTGGCGCGGCGCTGGTGGTAGGCAACACGGTGCGGCTGGACATCCAGGCGCGCCGCGACGAGATCGGCGTGCTGCAGCTGCTGGGGGCCAGCGACGGTTTCATCCGGCGGCCGTTCCTGTACCTGGGCGCGTGGTACGGCCTGGGCGCCGGCGCGCTCGCGCTTGCGCTGGTCGGCATTGCCGGCCTCGCGCTGCGCCCGCCGCTGGCGGCGCTGTCGCAAAGTTATGCCAGCCCGTTCGTCCTGCATGGGCTGGACCTGCTGCATTCCTCGCTCGTGCTGGTCGGCACCGTGGTGCTGGGCTGGCTGGGCGCGTGGCTGGTGACGGGGCATTTCCTGCGCCAGACCCGTCCGACCGAAACCTGAGGTTCCTCCTGCATGCGTCCGCAAGTATTGAAGCACCTGGTCGACGACGCGCCGCGCGTCATGGTGGTCGACGGTTCCAGGCTGGTCCGCAAGCTCATCGCCGACGTGCTGCAGCGCGAGCTGCCGGCCGTGGAGGTGGTGGGCTGCGCCAGCATCGAGGACGCACGCATGGCACTGGAGGCCGGACCGGTCAACCTGGTCACCACCTCGCTGACGCTCAGCGATGGCGACGGCCTGGCGCTGGCGCGGCTGGTGCGCGAAACCGCCGGGCAGGCCTACGTGCCGGTGATCGTGGTTTCCGGCGATGCGCAGCAGCACCTGGAGCAGCGTCGCTTCACCGAGTACGTCACCGACTATTTCGACAAGGCGCTGGGGCATGAGGCGCTGGCGACCTTCATCCGTGGTTACGTGCAGCCGGAAAGCATTCCCGGCGCGACCATCCTGTACGTGGAAGACAGCCGCGTGGTGGCCGAAGCGACCAAGCGCATGCTCGAGCGGCAGAGCCTGAACGTGCTGCACGTGATGACCGCGGAAGAAGCCTTCGCGCTGCTCACCGCCGAATCGCTGGGTCGCAGCAGCCACCGCATCGACCTGGTGCTGACCGACGTGACGCTCAAGGGCGAACTCAGCGGCCTGGACGTGGTCGAGCGGGTACGCGTGGACTTCGGCTACGGCAAGCGTCGCCTGCCGGTGCTGGTGATGACCGGTGACGGCAACCCGCTGAACCAGTCCAGCCTGCTGCAGGCCGGCGCCAACGACCTGGTGCAGAAGCCGATCGAAGAGCGGCTGCTGGTCACCAAGGTGCTGTTCCAGCTGCGCCTGTCGCGTCTGAACGACCGACCCGCGGTGCGATGAACGACGACGCGCACGCGGGCATCCAGCTGGAACCCGGCTGGAAGGCCCGCATCGGCGATTACCTGCTGCGTCCGGAGATGCGGGCGCTGTCGGCCTACCTGCGCGAACGCAAGGCGGCAGGCGCACAGGTGTTCCCGCCCGGGCCGCAGATCTTCGCCGCCTTCGACGCCACCCCGTTCGAGCAGGTCAAGGTGGTCATCCTCGGACAGGACCCGTACCACGGCGCCGGCCAGGCCCATGGCCTGAGCTTTTCAGTGCTGCCGGGGGTGCCGGTGCCGCCGTCGCTGCTGAACATCTACAAGGAGCTGGAAGCCGACCTGGGGCTGCCACGCCCCGACCATGGCTGCCTGCTGCCGTGGGCGCAGCGCGGCGTGCTGCTGCTCAACGCGGTGCTGAGCGTGGAAGAAGGGCAGGCCGGTTCGCACCAGAAGCGCGGCTGGGAAGGATTCACCGACCACGTGGTGGACACCCTGAACCGCGAGCACGAAGGCCTGGTGTTCCTGCTCTGGGGCAGCTACGCGCAGCAGAAGGGCAAGGTGATCGACACCCGGCGCCATCGCGTGCTCAAGGCGCCGCATCCCTCGCCGCTGTCCGCGCACCGCGGATTCCTCGGCTGCGGACACTTCTCCGCAACCAACGACTACCTGCAGCGGCGCGGCCAGGGCGGCATCGACTGGTCGTTGCCGCCGCGCGCGGCCCTGCACATCCCGGGGTAACGACCGACGGGTGCCTCACCCGCCGAGCATCAGGATGATGTCGTGGGCCACCTTGCGCTTGCGCGGCGGCAGGCGCCGTACCAGCGACAGGATGTTGCCCTCCAGGTCGTTCTGCACGTAATCGGCGTTGGGCTGCACGGTGCCGTGCAGCGCGTCCCCATCCGGCTTGGCACACCCCCTCCCGGTCGCCAGCCATTCGAATCGCACGCGGGTAACCACGGCGATTTGTGCCAGATGCGACACGCTTGGGGTAGTGCCCTCCTTACGCTCCCATTGCGCGACCGCACTGCGTTTCACTCCGGTTTCCAGGGCCAATTGCGTCTGAGAAAGCCCCGCCGTGGTCCTTGCTGCTCGAATTCGATCCGACATCGACAGCATTGGAATCTCCCTTGCCTGTCCATTTTCCCGATGGGTAGTTATCGATACTGCCCGGGCAGTGATTCTTTTCCACGGATGTACAGAATCACTACACGTGCCTGCCGCCCAAGGGTTTCCCATCTGCTCCCCCGTGAACGTCAGTGCTGCTAACCGGCGTCTTCACCTCGTCCTGTTTGCGTCTATCCGATTGCCGACGTAATTAAAGCATTAACCGGCCAACGTAGGCCGACAATTCAAAAAACGTCGAAAAAGCAGGTCCCGCATGCTGCTCATGGTTGGTTCGCCGACCGTGCTGGCGCAATGCGGCTCGGCGCAGGGGGACGGAATATGGATAAAGTCTGGGATGTGAATGTCGCGTCAGTGCGATTCAGCTTGGTGAGAATATCCACCCTGTTTGTGATCGTGCTCTCATTATTTGGCGCAGTTTCCAATGTGAAGGCGCAGGACGCCTGCACCGCGAATGGCGCGTGCGTTTCCGCCGGACCGCGGCTGGTGCAGGTGACCAGCGCCGAGAGTCCGGTGCTGAATCTGCTGTTTTCCACGCTGCTTCCGGGCACCAATATCAATCTGACGGCATTGGACTGGAACAGCCTTGCCGGCGCCGATGTAAATCTGAATGCGCTGCTGACCCGACTTAATGGCGGTGTTGTCGTAAGTGACCCGAGCCAGGTGCTGAATGCGAACATCACCCTCGGTCAACTGCAGGCCGCGCTGATTTCGGTGCTGCAGGCGGACGGACAGACCGCTGCGGCCAATGCACTGAACCTGCTCACCCCGGCCATCAGCGGCCTGACCGGCACCATCCGCCTTGCCGACCTGCTCCAGGTGAGCCTGCCGCCCGGTTCGCTCGCCAACGTCAACCTGGACGTGCTCGACCTGATCACCGGCGGCGTGCAGCTGTACAACTTCCGTAACGTGGTCACCACGCCCACCCCGATCACCCTGACCACCGCGCAGCTCGCGCCGCTGGGGCTCGGCGGCCTGGCCAACGTCCGCGTCTGGGCGCAGGTGGTCGAACCGCCCACCTACAACTGCGGCCCGGTCGGTACCGGCTTCCACAGTGCCGCGATCCGACTGAAGTTCGACTTCGATATCGCCCAGGGCCTGACCATCGCGCCGCTGGTGAATGCACTCAATGGGCTGAACATTGCCGGGCTGGTGTCGCTGTCCGGCACCACCATCACCGCTTCACTGCTGCACCTGTCGGTCTATGCCGACATCGCCCGCGCCGAAGGCACCATCAATGCCGTCAACCTGGCGAGCAGTGCGGTGACCCTGCAGGCCCGTCCGGGCCTGGTCAACCTGTACATCGGCACCATCAGCGATGCGGTGTTCTTCAACCGCACCGCAGTGCTGACCCCGGCCAGCGTCACCCCGATCAACGCGACAACGCTCAACGTGACCGTCGCGGTGAGCCTGCTTTCCGCGCTCAAGGTAGCTGACGTCGACGTGCCGCTGACGGTGTCGCTGCGGGCGGTTGCCACGGGGACGCCGTCGACGCAGTCGGTGGTGTTCACCGGACCCTACCCACAGACGCGCACGCTTTCGGCCGGCACCGTCAGTGCCACCGCACTGGTCACCAGCCTGGTCAACAGCCTGGACATCAGCATCACCAGTGGCACGCCGGTGGTGCGGCTGGTCAGCAACCTCGTGCAGCTGCCGCTGCCGGTGAACAGCATCGTCAATGCGGTGGTGCAGACCCTCCTGCCGGTCCTGCGGCCGGTCGTAAACACGGTGGTGGCGCCGGTGCTGAGCGCGGTGCTGGGCGGCGTGGTGGACAACCTGCTGGGCCTGCTCGGCATCCGCATCGGCCAGGCCGTGTTCACCGTGGAAAGCATTTCGCAGAGCTGCGCGGCTACCGTGCAGCTGGTCAAGACGCTGGCGCCGACCACCGACCCGGGGCTGTTCAACCTCAGTGTGGCGCAGGGCGCCACGGTACTGGCCAGCGTGGCCAATGTCGGCAACAACGGTGCCACCACCGCGGTAGTCACCACGCCCGGCACGGTCTACACCCTGGCTGAAACCGCCGGCACCGCCACGGTGCTTGCGCGTTACGCCAGCACCTGGGAGTGCAAGGACCAGGCCGGCACCACGCTGACCAGCGGTACCGGGCAGAACTTCAATTTCACCTCGCCGGCATTGTCGGCGCAGCCACTCAACGTGGTGTGCCGCATCACCAACCGCACGCGCCAGGCCGATCTGTCGATCACCAAGTCCGATGGCAGCAGTTCCTATACCCCCGGCGGAACCGCCAGCTACGTCATCACCGTCAGCAATGCCGGGCCCGATCCGGTCACGGCGGCGCAGGTAACCGACACCTTGCCGGCCGGCGCCACGCTGAGCGCGCCATGGAGCTGCATCGCGTCGGCGGGAAGCGTCTGCAGCGCCGCCAGTGGCGGTGCGGCGGGAACCAATGGGGTGAGCCTGGGTGTGGACCTGATCAACGGCGGGCAGGCAACGATCACCGTGCCGGTGATCTTCAGCGCCGACCCTGCCGCGTACTAGCCGTATCCACCCGGCGCGCCCGGTGGCGCGTCGACAGCAACGTCGCAACACGTGGTGCGCGGCCGAACGCCTGCGCGCTGCTTTCGAGGATTCCTGCATGTCGACCGCCAGCGCCCGACGCTTCCTTTCCCAGCTCGCTGCCCGCTGCCTGCGCGCCCGCGCGCTGCCGCTGGCCGGCATCCTGCTGACGACCCTGGTCGCGAGCGGAGCGCAGGCGCAGGCCTACCGCAACCCGCTGGTGAACACCGCCACCGTCGCCGCACCGGCCGACATTTCCGATCCCACCCCCGGCAACAACACCAGCAGCGACAGCAATACATTGGCCGCCAGCGCGCAGCTGAGCGTGTCCAAGACCATCACCACGCCTACGCCGGTCGCCGCCGGCGGCGCGGTGCAGTACCGCATCGAGCTGCGCAACCTGGGGCCGTCGCAGGCGGTGGGCGCCACCCTGGTCGACAGCGTGCCGGCGCAGCTGACCGCCGTCAGCTGGACCTGCGCGGTGGTCTCGCCCAGCACGCAGTGCGCAGCGGCATCGGGCACCGGCAACGTCAACATCGGCGTCAACGTCGGCGTGGGTGAGGTCCTGGTGGTGCTGGTCAACGGCACCGCGCCGACCACCACCCCGGCCACCATCGCCGCCAACGTGGCCACGATCACGCCGCCGCTGGGCACCACCGACCCGACCCCGGGCGACAACACCGCCACCACCCCCACCATTCCCGTGCAGGCCGCAGCGCTGCTTGCCAACGATGACGACTTCCGCGCCGCGCCGTTGCCGCCCGGTGCCGGCGGCACCACCGCCAGCGTGCTGACCAACGACACCCTCAACGGGGTCGCGGTGGTGGCCGCCAACATGGTCGTGTCGCTCACCAGTGCGCCGTCGGGTTACAGCATTGCCGCCGATGGCACCGTAAACGTGCCGGCCACCGCCGCCGCCGGCCCGGTGACCTTGACCTACCAATTATGCGAACAGGCATCACCGGCCAACTGCGATACCGCCAACGTGCTGCTGGTGGTCGGGCCGAATGCCGTGGACGACAGCTACGCCGTGCAGGCTGGCGCGCAGCTGGTCGCCAACGTGCGCGACAACGACAACTACGTGGTCGACTCCAGCTTCACCCAGACCGGCACCGCGCCCACCCAGGGCACCCTGCAGCTGCTCGGCGATGGCAGCTTCACCTACACCGCCAATGCAGGCGCGACCGGCACCGACACCTTCAGCTACCAGTTGTGCCTGCCCGCGCCCAATGGCGCCTCGTGCGATACCGCCACGGTCACGCTGAACATCAACGCCAGCGTCATCGACGCGGTGGCCGATGACTTCACCGCAACCCCGGTGCCGGCACAGAGCGGCGGCACGCTGGCCACCAGCGTGCTGGCCAACGACACCTTCGACGGCAATCCGGTCGTGGCGGCCAATCTGACCACTACGCTGATCACCGCTCCGGCCGGCTACGTGATGGACGCCGGCGGCTTCATCACCGTGCCTGCAGGCACCGCCGCCGGCGCGGTGACCCTGGCCTACCGCATCTGCCTCACCAGCGCGCCCACGCTCTGCGATACCGCCAACGTGCAGCTGGTGGTCGGGCCCGATGCGGTGGACGATGCCGTGACCACACCCGGTGCAGGGCAACCGGCGCTGGGTAACGTGGGCACCAACGACATTGCCGCGCCCGGTGCAGCGTTCTCGCTGGTCACCCCGGCCACCCAGGGCACTGCGGTCATCGGCGCCGATGGCGCCTTCACCTACACCCCCAACGCGATCGCCGCCGGTACCGACACCTTCAGCTACCAGGTCTGCCTGCCGGCACCGAATGGCACTGTCTGCGATACCGCGACCGTGACCGTCACTCTCGGCGCGAACGCGCTGCTGGCCAACGATGACACCTTCGCCACCGCCATCCCCGGCGCCGGCGGCACCACGCCCAGCGTGCTGGGCAATGACACCCTCAATGGCAGCGCCGTGGTGCCGGGGACGGTGACCGCGACCCTGCTCTCGACCACGCCCGGGTACACCCTGGACCCGACCTCCGGCACCATCGCCGTGGCCGCCAACATTCCGGCCGGCCTGGTCACGCTCAGCTACCGCCTGTGCGAAGTCGCCGTGCCGACCAACTGCGACGACGCCGACGTCCAGCTGCTGGTCTCGCCCACTGCGCTGGCCGACACCTTCAACGTGCAGGCTGGGCAGTCGGTGAACGGCTCGGTTGCGATCAACGACAACGCGCCGGCCGGTTCGCAGTATTTCGCGCTCACCGCGCCGACGCTGGGCAGCATCGACCTTGCCGGCAACGGCGCGCTCACCTACACCGCCAACCCTGGCACGACCGGTACCGACACCTTCGACTACCGCGTCTGCCTGCCGGCGCCGAACGGTGCCACCTGCGCGACGGCCACGGTGAGCGTGATCATCGCGGCCAATACGATCGACGCGGTCGACGATGTGTTCACCGCCACGGTGATTTCGCCGGTTACCGGCGGAAGCACCGCCAGCGTGCTGGGCAACGACACCTTCAATGCCGCCCCGGTCACCGCCGCCCAGGTCACCCTGAGCCTGGTCAACGCGCCGCCACCGGGCTTCACCATCACCAGCGCCGGGGTCATCAACGTGCCCGCCGGCGCCGCCGCCGGTGCAGTCAGCCTCACCTACGAGCTGTGCGAAGCCGGCGCGGGCAGCAACTGCGATACCGCGCAGGTGGCCCTGCTGATCGCCCCCGCGGCTGCCGACGACACCTACACCACGCCGGCCGGGCAACCGCTGGTGGGCGACGTCAGCATCAACGACAACGCACCGGCCGGTGCGGGCTATACGCTGCTCACGCCGCCCGCCGCAGGCACCTTCACCCTGCAGCCCAACGGCAGCTTCACTTACACGCCGGCTGCCGCCGGCCCGTAGACCGCGCAATACCAGGTGTGCCTGCCGGCGCCGGACGCCACCACCTGCGCCACCGGCACGGTGAACATCACCGTGGTCGCCAACACCCTCGACGCGCTGGACGACAACTTCCGCGCACCGGTGTTCGCGCCGGGCGTGGGCGGCACCACGCCCAGCGTGCTGGGCAACGACACCTTCAACGGCGCCGCCGCCAATCCGCTGCAGGTCACGGTGAACCTGGTGGGCGCACCGGCCGGCTTCAGCATCGATGGTGCCGGTGTCATCACCGTGGCCGGGTTCGCCCCGGCCGGCGCCACCACGCTCAGCTATGCCCTGTGCGAACTCGGCTCCACGAC
This sequence comes from uncultured Stenotrophomonas sp., assembly GCF_963519925.1. Classification (NCBI taxonomy): domain Bacteria; kingdom Pseudomonadati; phylum Pseudomonadota; class Gammaproteobacteria; order Lysobacterales; family Lysobacteraceae; genus Stenotrophomonas; species uncultured Stenotrophomonas sp. The sequence goes on from NZ_CAUQPH010000045.1 coordinate 9,719, forward strand.
CAACTGCGACACGGCCGAGGTACAGGTGCTGATCGCGCCGGATGCGGCCGATGACACGGCCACCGTCACCGGCACCCAGCCGGGCAGCTTCAACCTGGCCGCCAATGACAATGTGCCCGCCGGTGCCACCTTCACGGTGACCCAGCTGCCGACCAAGGGCGTTGCCGTGCTCGCGGCCGATGGCACCCTGCAGTACACCGCCAACGCCGGGCAGAGCGGCGCCGACACGCTCACCTACCAGGTGTGCCTGCCGGCACCGGATGGCGCCACCTGCGATACCGCACAGGTCGCGATCACCATCGCCGCGGGTGCCCTGGTCGCGGTCAACGACGACTACAGCGCCAGCCCGATCCCGCCCACCGGCGGCAGCACGCCCAGCGTGCTGCTCAACGACACCTTCAACGGCGTGGCCATCGTGCCGGGCACCACCCCGGTCACCGCCTCGCTCACCACGCTGGCCTCGGGCTACAGCATGGCCGCCAACGGCGTGATCTCCGTGGCCGCCGGCACGCTGCCGGGTTCCATCGCCCTGAACTACCAGGTCTGCGAAACCGCGCTGCCCAGCAACTGCGCCACGGCCACCGCCGTGGTGGTGATGAGCCCCGACGCGGTCAATGACGTGCTGCCGGCCGCCGCCGGTGCCACCACCGTGCTCAACGTGCTGGCCAACGACGCAGCGCCGCTCACCCCCGTCCTGAGCGTGACCGCAGCGCCGGCAAACGGCAGCGTTGTGGTCAACGCCGATGGCACGCTCAGCTACACGCCCACCGGTGCGTTCGTCGGCGCCGACACCTTCACCTACCAGCTGTGCCTGCCGGCGCCGCATGGCAGCGTGTGCGATACCGCGACGGTGGCGCTCACGGTGACGGCGACCACGGTCACCGCGACAAACGACGACTTCACCGCGTCGCCCATCGCGCCGGGAACCGGCGGCAGTACCGCGAGCGTGCTGCTCAACGACACGTTCAACAACGCACCGATCGTGCCGGGCACCACCCCGGTGACCGCCACGCTGATCAGTCCGGTCACCGGCTACACGATGGCCGCCAACGGCGTGGTCAGCGTGGCGCCAGGCACCACGCCGGCTGCGGTGACCTTGAGCTACCAGGTCTGCGAGACCGCCCTGCCGACCAACTGCGCCGCTGCCACCGCGGTCGTGGCGGTCAGCCCGGCGGCGAACGATGACACCCTGCCGGCCACCGCCGGCACCGCCAACGTGCTCAATGTGCTCGCCAACGACAGCGCACCACTGAACCCCGTGGTCACCATCGTCGGCGCGCCGGCCAACGGCACGGCCGTGGCCAACGGCGACGGCAGCATCACCTACACCCCGACCGGCGCCTACATCGGTGCAGACAGTTTCACCTACCAGGTGTGCCTGCCGGCACCGGGTGCCGGTGTCTGTGACACCGCCACGGTGTCGCTGACCGTCAGCGCCACCACGCTCACCGCGGGCAACGATGACTTCACCGCCACGCCCGTCGCGCCGGCGACCGGCGGCAGCACCCCCAGTGTGCTGCTGAACGACACCTTCAATGGTGTCGCGATCATCCCCGGTACCACGGCGGTGACCGCCTCGCTGTCCTCGCCGGTCACCGGCTACAGCATGGCGGCCAATGGCGTGATCACCGTGGCCGCCGGTACCACGCCGGCAGCGGTGACGCTCAACTACCAGGTCTGCGAGAACGCGGTGCCGACCAACTGCGCCGGTGCCACGGCCGTGGTCGCGGTCAGCCCGGACGCGGTCGACGACGCGCTGCCGGCCACTGCCGGCGCTACCACCGTGCTGAACGTGCTGGCCAACGACACCGCTCCGCTTGCACCGACCGTGACCGTCGCTGCCGCGCCGACCAACGGCACGGCGCTCGTCAACGGCGACGGCACCATCAGCTACACGCCCACGGCCGGCTTTACCGGCGCGGACAGCTTCACCTACCAGGTCTGCCTGCCCGCGCCGGCAGCCGGTGTCTGCGACACCGCCACGGTCGCCGTTACGGTGGGGGTGACCTCGCTCACTGCTGCGGCCGATGACTTCACTGCGACGCCGATCGCGCCTGCAGCCGGTGGCAGCACCGCCAGCGTGCTGCTCAACGACACGTTCAATGGCGTGACGATCGTGCCGGGCACCACCCCGGTGACCGCCACGCTGCTGACCGTGGAAACCGGCTACAGCATGGCCGCCGACGGCGTGATCAGCGTGGCGCCGGGCACCACGCCTGCCGCGGTGACCCTGAACTACCAGGTCTGCGAGACCGCCGTCCCGACCAACTGCGCCGCCGCCGCCGCTGTGGTGGCGGTCAGCCCGGTCGCGGTGGACGACGCCCTGCCGGCCACGGCGGGCACCGCCAACGTGCTCAATGTCGCCACCAACGACACCCTGCCGGCCAACCCGGTGATCACGATCGCGGCTGCTCCCGCCAATGGCGTCGCCGTGGTCAATGGCGACGGCACCATCACCTATACGCCCACGGCCGGCTTCACCGGCGCGGACACGTTCACTTACCAGGTGTGCCTGCCGGCCCCCGGCGCGTCCGTCTGCGATACCGCCTCGGTGGCGGTCACCGTCAGCCTGACCGGCCTCGCCGCGGTCAACGACGACTTCACCACCGCGCCCATTGCACCGGCGTCGGGTGGCAGCACCGCCAGCGTGCTGCTCAACGACACCTTCAACGGCGCGCCGATCGTGCCCGGCACCACCCCGGTGACCGCCACGCTGCTCACCGTCGAGCCCGGTTACAGCATGGCCGGCGACGGTGTCGTCACCGTTGCCGCCGGCACCACGCCCGCTGCGGTGACGCTGAACTACCAGGTGTGCGAGAACGCAGTGCCGACCAACTGCGCCGGCGCCACCGTGGTGGTGGCAGTCAGCCCCGATGCGGTGGCTGATGCGCTGCCGGCCACCACCGGCACCACCACCGTGCTCAACGTCCTGGCCAACGACGCCGCGCCGCTGAACCCGGTGGTCACCCTCCCGGTCCCGCCGACCAACGGCACCGCCGTGGTCAACGCCGACGGCACCATCAGCTACACCCCGAGCGCCGGCTACACCGGCCCGGACAGCTTCACCTACCAGCTGTGCCTGCCCGCACCGGGCGGCAGTGTCTGCGATACCGCTACGGTGACTCTCACCGTGAGCGCCACCACCCTCACCGCGTTGGCCGATGACTTCACCGCGGCACCGATCGCACCGGCGACCGGCGGCAGCACCGCCAGCGTGCTGCTCAACGACACCTTCAATGGTGCGGCCATCGTGCCCGGGACCACGGCGGTGACCGCATCGCTGCTGACCACTGCGCCCGGCTACACCATGGCCGGCAACGGTGTCGTCACCGTTGCGGCCGGTACCACGCCCGCTGCTGTGACGCTGAACTACCAGGTGTGCGAGAACGCGGTGCCGACCAACTGCGCCGGCGCCACCGTGGTGGTGGCGGTCAGCCCCGATGCGGTGGCCGATGCACTGCCGGCCACCGCCGGTACCACCACCGTGCTCAACGTCCTGGCCAACGACGCCGCGCCGCTGAACCCGGTGGTCACCCTCCCGGTCCCGCCGACCAACGGCACCGCCGTGGTCAACGCCGACGGCACCATCAGCTACACCCCGAGCGCCGGCTACACCGGCCCGGACAGCTTCACCTACCAGCTGTGCCTGCCCGCACCGGGCGGCAGTGTCTGCGATACCGCTACGGTGACTCTCACCGTGAGCGCCACCACCCTCACCGCGTTGGCCGATGACTTCACCGCGGCACCGATCGCACCGGCGACCGGCGGCAGCACCGCCAGCGTGCTGCTCAACGACACCTTCAATGGTGCGGCCATCGTGCCCGGGACCACCCCGGTCGCGGCATCGCTGGTGACCCCGGTGACCGGCTACAGCATGGCCGCCGATGGTGTGGTCAGCGTCGCACCCGGAACCACGCCGGCGGCGGTGACGCTCAGCTACCAGGTGTGCGAAGTGGCCGTGCCGACCAACTGCGCGCAGTCCACCGCCGTGGTCGCGGTCAGCCCGGTCGTGGTCGATGACACGCTGACCGCGGCGGCCGGAACCACCACGGTGCTCAACGTGATCGCCAACGACACCCTGCCGGTCAATCCGACCATCAGCGTGCCCGCTGGTCCGGCCAACGGCAGCGTCACCGTCAACGGCGACGGCACCATCAGCTACACGCCCAACGCCGGCTATACCGGCGCCGACAGCTTCACCTACCAGGCCTGCCTGCCCGCGCCGGGTGCCGCTGTGTGCGACACCGCAACGGTCTCGATCACCGTCGCCGTCACCACGGTCACTGCCGTGGCCGATGACTTCAGCAGCGCCCCGATCGCACCGGCCGCCGGTGGCAGCACGCCCAGCGTGTTGCTCAACGACAGCTTCAATGGTGCTGCCATCGTGCCCGGCACCACCCCGGTGACGGCCTCGCTGTCGAGCCCGGTGCCGGGCTACAGCATGGCCGCCGACGGCGTGGTGACGGTCGCCGCGGGCACCACGCCGCAGGCGGTCAGCCTGGCGTACCAAGTCTGCGAGACCGCCGTGCCGACCAACTGTGCGCAGTCCACCGCGCTGGTGGCGGTCAGCCCGGCTGCTGCGGACGACACGCTGTCGGCCGCGGCAGGCGCCACCACGGTGCTTGCGGTGACCGCCAACGACACGCTGCCGCTCAACCCGACGATCACCGTCCCGGTGCCGCCGACCAATGGCACCGCCGTGGTCAATCCGGATGGCAGCATCAGCTACACGCCGACGGTCGGCTTCACCGGTGCGGACAGCTTCACCTACCAAGTGTGCCTGCCCGCACCGAACGGCAGCGTGTGCGATACGGCAGCGGTGAGCCTCACGGTGACGGCCAGCGCGCTGGTCGCACAGCCCGATGACTTCAGCGGCGCGCCGGTTGCGCCGACCGGCGGCACCACCGCCAGCGTGCTGCTCAACGACACCTTCAACGGTGCCGCGATCATTCCGGGCACCACGCCGGTGACCGCGTCGCTGGTCGGCAGCGTGCCGGGCTATAGCATGGCCGCCAACGGCGTGGTCACCGTGGCGCCGGGCACGCTGCCGGCAGCGACCACGCTCACCTACCAGGTGTGCGAGAACGCACAGCCGGCCAACTGCGCCCAGGCCACCGCACTGGTCGCGGTGCGCCCGGATGCCGCCGACGACGCGCTGCCCGCCGGAACCGGCACCACCGTGCTGGCCGTGGGTGCCAACGACACCCTGCCGGTCGGCGCGGTGTTCACCGTGCCGGTGCCGCCGTCCAACGGCACCGCCGTGGTCAATGGCGACAACACCATCAGCTACACGCCGAACGCCGGTTTCACCGGCACCGACAGCTTCACCTACCAGGTGTGCCTGCCCGCGCCGAACCTCAACGTGTGCGACACCGCCACGGTCAGCGTGACGGTCACCGCCGCGCTGCTGGACGCGGTGGACGACAGCGCCAGCAATGTGCCGGCGACCGGTGCGCTCGGCGTGCTGAACGTGTTCGCCAACGACACCTTCAACGGCGCCGCGCTCGACCCGGCCACGGTGGTGCTGACCCCGAACAACACCACCGCGCTGACCATCCAGCCCAACGGCAGCCTGGACGTGGCGGCCGGTACCCCGGGTGTCACCTACACCACCACCTACCGGCTCTGCCTGGTGGCACAGCCGACGGTGTGCGACATCGGCACGGTGTCGGTCACCCTGGCCACCACGCCGGGCCTGCTCGACGCGGTGGACGATACCGTGGCGAACGTGCCGGCCACCGGTGCCAACGGGGTGGCCAACGTGCTGGCCAACGACACCTACAACAGTGCCGCACTGGATCCGGCGACCGTGGTGCTGACCCCGGTCAACACCGCCGCGATCACCATCCAGCCCAACGGCACTGTCAACGTCGCGGCGGGCACGCCCGGCGCCACCTACACCACCACCTACCAGATCTGCCTGGTGACGCAGCCGGCGGTGTGCGACATCGGCACGGTCTCGGTCACGCTGGCCAGTGCGGGCGTCCTGGTGGCCAACGACGACAGCGTGCCCGGCGTGCCGCCGGGCGGCGCCACCGGGGTGACCAACGTGCTGACCAACGACACGTTGAACGGCACACCCGTAGACCCGACCACGGTGGTGCTGACGCCGACCAATACCCCCGTGCTGACCATCCAGCCTGACGGCAGCGTCGACGTCACTGCCGGCACGCCGGGGACGACCTACACCACCACCTACCAGATCTGCCTGGTGGCGCAGCCCACGGTATGCGCGGTCGGAACGCTTTCGGTCACCCTGGCGGCGGCGCCGAACAGCGTACCGGTGGCCAACAACGACCAGGCCAGCACGCCGCAGGACACCGCGGTCGACGTACCGGTGCTGGCCAACGACCTGGCCAATGGCGTCCCGCTCGACCCGGGCACGGTGGCGGTGACCATCACCACCGCGCCGACCATGGGCACGGCGGTGGTACTGCCGGACGGCAGCGTGCGCTACACGCCGATGAGCAACTTCAGCGGCACCGACAGCTTCGGCTACACCGTATGCAACCAGGCCACGCCGACGGTCTGCAGCAGTGCCACGGTCACCGTGCAGACCCAGCTCAACGACGTGGACGTGGTGGACGAGAACATCACCGTGCTCAGCGGCACCACCACCACCGTACCGCTGCTGGACAACCTCACCACCAGCGGCGCGCGCATCAATCCGGCGTCGATGCGACTGGGCCGGGTGGCAGCCAACGGCCGTGCAACCTGCGGCAACGGCGAATGCGTCTACACGGCCTTCGTCGGCTACAGCGGCCTGGACAACTTCAGCTACAACATCTGCGATGCCTCGATGCCGACCCCGGTGTGCGTGGAAGGCTGGGTCAACGTGGTGGTCACCGCCGATGCGGTGGTGCTGCGCCTGACCAAGCAGGCCACCCAGCGCAGCGTGAAGGTGGGCGACGTGGTGCGCTACGTGGTCACCGTGGAGAACATGGGCGACTTCGACGCACTGGGCGTCACCCTGTTCGACACCCTGCCCAGCGGCTTCACCTTCATTCCGGGCGGGTTCGAAGCGCAGGACATCGACAATTCTGCACGCGCCAGCGGCGTGGCACCGCTGCGCATCGACGGCCTGGACATCCGCGCCGGTGGATCGGCCACGCTGGTGTACTACCTGCGGGTGGGGGCGGGTGTGGGGCTGGGCGTCCACACCAACCGCATTACCGCCAATGACGTGCTGGGTACCACCATCAGCAATGTGGCCTCGGCCGACGTTGAGGTGGTGGGCGATCCGCTGCTGGACGAAAGCCTGGTGATCGGCAGCGTATTCAATGATCGCAACGGCAACGGCGTGCAGGACGCAGGCGAACGTGGCATCCCCGGTGTCCGCGTGGCATCGGTGGAAGGCCTGGTGATCGAAACCGATGCGTACGGCCGCTACCACCTGGTCGGCATCAACGGCGGCCAGGCGCGCGGACGCAACTTCATCCTCAAGGTCGATCCGACCACGTTGCCGGCCGACGCGCGCTTCACCACCCGCAACCCGCTGCTGCGCCGGATCACCCCGGGGCTGCCGGTGCGCTTCGACTTCGGCGTGGCATTGCCCGAAGGCAGGTTCAACGCCGGGCCACCGCAGTCGGTGCTGGAGGTCGGGGAAGGGCTGTTCGTTCCCGGCCAGGCCACGCTGGGCGCCGCTGCCGAGACGGTACTGGCGCATGCAGCACGCACGCTGGAGGCGCAGGGCGGGGGACAGGTCGACGTCGCGGTTGGCCAGGCCTCGCCTGCACTGGCCGGGCAGCGCGCCGACGCACTGCGCAAGGCCCTGCTGCCACGCCTGTCCGATGAAACCGCCGCGCGTGTGCAGGTCCAGGTGCAGCCCGCTGCACCGGCCCGCCCCGCCGACCGTGCGGACCGCTGAGGAGATGACCATGAACTGCAAGACCTCACTCAGCCTCCTGATGTTCCTGTCGGTGCTGTGCTTGCCGACCACGCACGCACAGGCGCCGCAACCGCTGCCCGAAGTGCCCACCACCCTGTGCGGGGTGGACGGCTGCCGGCAGGGCAATGACCTGCTGCTGCAGGTGCGTCCGGCGGCGGATGCTCCCGCCGGTCCTGCGGAACCCGGCGCGGTGGTGCCGGCACCCAATGGTGCGTCGGCCACCGAGCTCCCCGATGGCGCCGTGGTCTGGGCCACCGAAGATCCGGCGCTGTCGGCGCCGGTGCTCAATGTGCAGACCGGCTCCATGGCCCCGTTCGAGAACGGCCGGCTGACCAAGCCGCTGCGCTTCCACGGCTACAACAACTACGCCTCGTTCATCGAGCGCCTCGAAGTGGTGATCTACCGCGGCAGCGACACCGACCTGGTCACGCCGCTGGCGCGCATCGAGATGCCGGTGGACTACGTCGGCAACACCGAGTGGGACGGGCAGCTGCCGGACAACCTCAACCTGCGCGTTGGCGACGACCTGCAGTACATCGCCCGGGCCTACGGCCGGGATGGTTCCTTCGACGAAACCAACGCGCAGCGCTTCCAGCTGGTACTGCCCACCGACTACGAACGCGGCACCCAGCTGGTGCGGGACAACGTGCAGCGCACCCTGGGTCGCGTGCTCGATGGCGATGATGCGCAGGCCCAGCAGCTGAGCAATGCCATCTACGGGCAGAACGCGCTGCGCCAGCAGAACATCCCGATCTATGGCTCGCGGGTGCGGATCTACGGGCGTGGGTTGAGCCCCAATGCACGGGTGATGATCAACGGCCAGAGCTTCCCGGTGGACCTGGAGCAGAAGTTCGCTGCCGAGTTCCTGGAGCCGATCGGCGAGCACCGGTACACCGTGCAGGTGGAGGCCATGGATGCGCCGACGCTGACCCGCACGCTGGCGGTGGACGTCACCGGCAGCTACCGCTTCCTGGTGGCCTTGGCCGATGTGACCCTGTCCAGCAACACCGCCAGCGGCAATCTCGACCCGCTCGCGGCCGACCGCGACCAGGACGACAGTTTCCTCAGCGAAGGACGGCTGGCGTTCTACCTGAAGAGCAAGCTGCGCGGGAAGTACCTGGTCACCGCGCAGGCCGACACCTACGACCGCGAACTGAAGCGGCTGTTCGACGGCTTCCTGGATGCCGACGCCCGCGACGTGTTCCGCCGCCTCGACCCGGACCAGTACTACCCGGTGTACGGTGACGACTCCACCACGTATCGCGACATCGACACGCAGGGCAAGCTCTACGTGCGCGTGGACTGGGACCAGAACCAGGCGCTGTGGGGCAACTTCGCCACCGGCTTCACCGGCACCGAGTATGGCCAGTACGTGCGTTCGCTGTACGGCGCGGCGGTGAGCTGGCGCTCGCGTGCGACCACGCCGCTGGGCGACCCGCGTTCGCTGCTGAAGGCCTTCGGCTCCGAGGCGCAGTCCGCGCTCGGTCACAGCGAGTTCCTCGGCACCGGCGGCAGCCTCTACTACCTGCGCCACACCGACCTGCTGCCCGGTTCGGAGCAGGTGGTGCTGGAAGTGCGCGACCGCACCACGGGCAGGACCGAAGTACGTACCAACCTGCAGCGCGGCGTGGACTACGAGATCAACGAGATCCAGGGTCGCCTGTTCCTGACCCGCGCGCTGTCCCAGATCACCCGTGAGAACGTGCGCACGCTGACCCGCGATACGCCGCTGGATGGCTATGACCAGCTGCTGCTGGTGGACTACGAGTACATCCCGCTGGGGTTCAGCACCGATGACGTCAGCGCCGGCCTGCGCGGCAAGCAGTGGTTCGGCGACCACGTGGCGGTCGGCGGTACCTACGTCGACGAAAACCGCAGTGGCGACGACTACAGCCTGATGGGCGCCGACCTCACCCTGCAGGCCGGCCGTGGCACCTACCTGAAGCTGGAGCAGACCCGCACCGAGGCCACCGCCGCACCGATCTTCTATTCGGACAACGGCGGCCTGAGCTTCATCCAGCGCAATCCGGTCAGCGGCGACCGCAAGGGCGATGCTCGCGCGGTGGAAGCGCGCGCCAACCTGCGCGAGCTGGGCTGGACGAAACAGGACTGGAGCATGGGCGCGTGGTGGCGTGACGTGGACGCCGGCTTCTCGGTGTCACGCATGGACAGCGGGCTGGCACTGGAAGAATACGGTGCCGAATTCCTGGGCTATTTCACCGACAACCTGAGCCTCTACGGTCGGCACAGCCGTGCCGAGCGTGGCGAGGTGGCCGTGGAGCAGTCGCAGCTGACCATGGACTGGCGGCTGGGCAACGATGGCCAGCTGGGCGCCGAACTGCGCCGGGTGCGCGAAGAGAATGCCGGCACCGACGTGGATGGCACGCTGGCCGCGTTGAGTTATCGGCAGCGGCTGGGCGCCAAGTGGGAGCTGTACGGGGTAGGGCAGCTGACCGTGGACGACGACGGCGGCGCCTACGAAGAAAACGACCTGGCCACGCTGGGGGCGCGCTACCTGTTCGGCAACCGCTCCAGCCTGGGCGCGGAAGTGAGCAGCGGCAGCCGCGGCGACGGCGCGAAGCTCGAAGGCGAGTACTGGATGACGCCCGAGCACAGCTTCTACGGCAACTACAGCTACAGCACCGACCGGACCACTACCGACCCGCTGTACGACACCGGGCTGCAGTCGGGCTGGACCCTGGGACAGCGCTGGCGCCTGAGCAGCCAGGTCAACGTGTTCAATGAAAGCCAGTACCTGAAGGACCGCCGCGACGACAGCGCGGGGCTGGTGCATACCTTTGGCATGGACTTCTATCCGGCGCAGGGCTGGACGCTGGGCTTCACGGTGATGGACGGCGAACTGGACGCCACCACCGGCCGCGTCGATCGCCGCGCCTACAGCGTCAACGGCGGCCGCACCGATGCCGACACGCAGTGGACCAGCAAGCTGGAATACCGCCGCGACGAAGGGGCCGAAGACCGCCGCCAGTGGGTGACCACCAACCGGCTGCTGTACAAGGTCAACGAAGACTGGCGCATCGCCCTGCGCGCCAACTACGCCGACACCGATGACAGGCGCAACCCGCTGGCCGACGCCAAGCTGGTGGAGTCGAACCTGGGCTTTGCCTGGCGGCCGCACGACAACACCCGATGGGCGGCGTTCGGCAAGTACACCTATCTGTATGACGTGGCGTCGCTGGGGCAGGAGGGCGGCAACGTGTACGACCAGAAGTCGCAGATCGTCTCGTTCGAAGGGGTGATGCAGGTGAGCGACCGCTGGGAGGTCGCCGCCAAGCTTGCGGGGCGCTGGGGCGACTACCGCACCGGGCGCGGCGAGGGCGCATGGCTGGACAGCCGGGTCAACTTCTCGGCGTTGCAGCTGCGCTACCGGTTGTTCGCGCAGTGGGAGGCCATGGGCGAGTACCGCTGGCTGGACGTGCGCGAGGGCGGCGACAAGAAAGGCTGGCTGGTGGGCGTGGACCGCCAGGTGGGGCAGAACTTCAAGATTGGTGCGGGGTACAACTTCACCGAGTTCAGTGATGACCTGACTGAGTTGCGGTATGAGGCGAAGGGGTTCTTCTTGAATCTTTCGGGGTATTACTAGGATTCGGTATTGTCTGGCCTGCCACGCATGGGGTATTCCCGGCTTCGGAATTGGCTGGCTTGCCACGCAAGGCGTGTTTCCGGCTTCGGAATTGTCTGGCCTGCCACGCAAGGCGTGTTTCCGGCTTCGGAATTGTCTGGCCTGCCACGCAAGGCGTGGCACTACCGGGCATTGCGGCTTCCGAGGTCGGCTTCGGTGGCATTACTGTGGGGTGTGGGGAGGCGCGGCGTAGAGCCAGGCCCTGCCTGGCTGCTCTTGCGGGCGCACGTGGCATCCGGGCTTTTGGGCTGCTCATTCGTGCGGAACTCCCTGCCGCGTAGAGCCAGGCCATGCCTGGCTGGCACCGTCCGACGCCGGGATTTTGGGCTACCGTTCAGCTCTGCCGGCGCTTCGGCTGAATGCCTGGCAACATTTTCATCCTGAATGGGCCGATCTTTGTGGGATTGTCCTGCCCAAAACGACGTGGTGGTGACATTTTGGCCCGTATCGTATTGATTTATAGTGAAATTGCGACGAGGGGCGGCAACTCGCAACTGTCACCATTTCGCGGTACGTTAGGGGCCTGATCTGCGTCAGCGTTTCACCTGCGGAACGCTGGAACTTTTTGAACTGTCAGCAGTCCAAATACAGGACTGATAAGATGACCCCTATGAGCCAGAACATGTCTACTGCCCTTGTGGCAAACAATCTCCCGATTCCCAGTGCGCTCGGTTCGCTGGACGCCTACATCGGCGCCGTGCACCAGATCCCGGTGTTGACGGTCGATGACGAACAGGACCTGGCCCGCCGCTTCCGCGACGAGCAGGACCTGGACGCCGCGCGCGAGCTGGTCCATTCCCACCTGCGCTTCGTGGTGCACGTGGCCCGTGGCTATAACGGCTATGGCCTACAGCTGGGCGACCTGATCCAGGAAGGCAACATCGGCCTGATGAAGGCCGTGAAGCGCTTCGATCCGGACATGGGCGTTCGCCTGGTGTCTTTCGCTGTGCACTGGATCCGTGCCGAAATGCACGAGTTCATCCTGAAGAACTGGCGCATCGTCAAGGTCGCCACGACCAAGGCGCAGCGCAAGCTGTTCTTCAACCTGCGCAAGTCCAAGACCCGCCTCGGCTGGTTGAACGCGGCTGAAGTCACCGCCGTCGCCAAGGACCTCAACGTGTCCGAGCGCGAAGTGCTCGAGATGGAATCGCGCCTGTCCGGCCGCGATATCGGTTTCGATGCGCCCAGCGATGACGACAACGATCACGCGCCGCCATCGCCGGCTGCGTTCCTGGTCGCCAACGACGAAGATCCGTCGATGGCCTACGAGCGTGCCGACAGCGAAGACAACCAGCTGCAGCTGCTGCGCGAAGGCCTGGCCGAGCTCGACGCCCGCTCGCGCGACATCATCCGTCGCCGCTGGCTGGACGCCGACAGCAAGGTGACGCTGCAGGAGCTGGCCGATGAGTACGGCGTGTCCGCCGAACGCATCCGTCAGGTCGAAGCGAACGCGCTGAAGAAGATGAAGGCGTTGTTCACCGCCTAACGCGGCAGCAAACGCAGCAGACAGAAAACCCGGCATCGCCGGGTTTTTTGTTGCGGCAGAGGCGTGCCCACCAACGGTGGGCACCTACCGCCAAGGTAGAGCCGACTGTTAGTCGGCTGCTCTTACGCCGTCTCGCGCGCGATCGCTCGCCAGCCGATGTCGTTGCGGTGGAACTCGTGCTCCCACGTCACCTTCGCCACGCCCGCATACGCATTGGCCTGCGCATCGGCCACGCTGTCGCCCAGCGCTGCCACGCACAACACACGCCCACCCGCGCTGAGCACCTGGCCCTGCGCGTCCAGTGTGGTGCCGGCGTGGAACACCTTGGCCGTAGACGGCACCTGGTCCAGCCCGTGAATCACATCACCGGTCATCGGCGTTTCCGGGTAGGGCGCCGCCGCCATCACCACGCCCAGCGAGGGGCGCGGGTCCCACTGCGCTTCTACTTCATGCAGGCGTGCATCGATCGCTGCTTCGACCAGTTCCACCAGATCCGACTGCAGCCGCAGCATCACCGGCTGGGTTTCGGGATCGCCGAAGCGCACGTTGAATTCGATCACCTTCGGCGCGCCGCTGGCATCGATCATGAGGCCGGCGTAGAGGAACCCGGTGAACGGAATGCCGTCGGCGATCATGCCCTGCACGGTGGGGTTCACCACCTCGCGCATGACCCGTGCGTGTACCTCGTCGGTGACCACCGGTGCAGGTGAGTACGCGCCCATGCCGCCGGTGTTCGGGCCGGTATCGCCGTCGCCCACGCGCTTGTGGTCCTGCGAGGTAGCCATCGGCAGCGCCGTGGTGCCATCGACCATCGAGATGAAGCTGGCTTCCTCGCCATCGAGGAATTCCTCGATAACCACGCGCGCGCCGGCATCACCAAACGCGTTGCCCGACAACATGTCGCGCACGGCGTCTTCGGCCTCCTGCTGCGTCATCGCCACGATCACGCCCTTGCCCGCCGCCAGCCCATCGGCCTTGACCACGATCGGTGCGCCCTTGTCGCGGACGTAGGCCAGCGCTGCGTCCACCTCGGTATGCACGGCATAGAACGCGGTGGGGATGCCGTGGCGGGCCAGGAAGTCCTTGGCGTAGGCCTTGCTGCCTTCCAGCTGCGCTGCCTTCGCGGTCGGCCCGAAGATGCGGTGGCCCGCAGCGCGGAAGCGATCCACCACGCCGGCCACCAGCGGCACTTCCGGCCCGACCACGGTGAGCTCGATGCCTTCCGCCTGCACCAACGCCAGCAGCCCGTCCAGGTCAGTGACTTTCACCGGCACGTTGCGGCAGCCGGCCTCGGTGGCGGTGCCCGCGTTGCCCGGTGCAACCAGCACCTCGCTGACACGTGACGACTGGGCCAGCTTCCAGGCCAGGGCATGTTCACGGCCGCCGGAGCCGATGACGAGGATTTTCATTAGGGCGTTCCTGGGATGACAGTAAGAAAATAAGGTTGGAACCGGTCAGTCCTGCTTCACGGCGGAGGCGAGACGCTTGGCTTCTGTTTGCAACTGCCGCATGTCGACCTCGGCCTCGCGCTCAGATGTGATTCCGTCCGCTACGCGGCGCTCCGCGATGATCAACTCCATCTGCTGATTCGAGATGCGGCCCGGACCGTTGAGCACAGCGCGTTCGTTGAAGTCCAGGAAACGGTCGGTCTGCGTGATCCAGTCGTCCATCCGGGTTTCGATGCGACGCTCGGCACGGTCTTCTGCGAAGTCGAGGAACATGGTGACCAGCCGGTTCAGCTGATCGAGTTCCCTCTGCGTCAGGTAGTTCTTTGACACGACCGCGTCGGACTTGCGGGGCTTGTCGCCCAACCAGTTCGTCAGGCCCATGTGAGGCACGTCGGGATCGGCACGCTCGACAATCAGCTGCGCAGCGGTGCGGCCGGTAATGGCGAAGACCAGCTTGTTCTGGATGCTGGCGAAGAACGTCTTCGCTGTTGCTGCCGTGCCGTCGTAATCGCTGCTGCTGGCTTTGAACAGATCACGCAGCGTCTGATAGAACCGCTTCTCCGAGCTTCGGATGTCGCGGATGCGGAGCAGCAGTTCCTTGAAGTAGTCCGCGCGCTCGGCGTCCTTGAGTCGTTCGTCGTTGAGCAGGAAGCCTTTGACCAGGTACTGCGACAGGCCCTCCGCTGCCCAACGGCGAAACTGCGCGCCTCGTGGTGATCGCACGCGGAACCCCACCGCCATGATGAGTTCTAGCCGATAGGTCTTCACGGTACGCCGCACCTCGCGGGTCCCTTCCTGTCGAACCTGTAAGTAATCCTTACACGTTGCCGACTCTTCAATCTCAGCGTCATCGTAGACTGACTGGATGTGCTGGGTGATGTTCTGGGGCGTGGTCTGGAACAAAGCCGCCATTTCTGCCTGCGTCAGCCAGACCGTACCTTCCGCGGCGCGCAGATGAACTTCCGTCCGACCGTCATCGGTGCGGTACAGAATCAGCTCGCCATGGTTGTCGGTCATGCGATCACCCTCCAGCTCCGGTCAGAACCTGTCAGCAGGCGCCGACGCCTGGTCGGCCCCCACCTTACGCCGAACAATCAATGCCGGAAGTGACGCACGCCGGTAAACACCATCGCCAGGCCGTGTTCGTCGGCCGCAGCAATCACCTCGGCGTCGCGCATCGAACCACCCGGCTGGATCACCGCCTTGATGCCGGCGTCGGCAGCGGCGTCGATGCCGTCGCGGAACGGGAAGAACGCATCGGACGCCATCACCGAACCTTCGACCACCAGGTTCGCGTCGGCGGCCTTGATGCCGGCGATGCGGGCCGAATACACGCGGCTCATCTGCCCGGCGCCGACCCCGATGGTGCGGTTGTCCCTGGCGTAGACGATCGCGTTGGACTTCACGAACTTGGCCACGTTCCAGGCGAACAGCAGGTCGGTGAACTGCTTCTCGGTGGGGGCCAGCCTGCTGACCACGGTCAGTTCATCACGGCCCATGCCACGGTTGTCCGCGCTCTGCACCAGCAGGCCCGAACCGATGCGCTTGGTGTCGTAGTTGTTGCGACCGTCGCCGTGCGGAATGCGCAGCACGCGCACGTTGGCCTTTTTCTGCGCGTATTCCAGCGCGGCCGGCTCGTAATCCGGGGCGATCAGCACTTCGACGAACTGGCGGTCCAGGATCACCTTGGCGGTAGCGGCATCCAGCGGCTTGTTGAAGGCGATGATGCCGCCGAAGGCGCTGGTCGGGTCCGTGGCATAGGCCAGCTCATAGGCATCGCCGTTGCCGGCACCGACGGCCACGCCGCACGGGTTGGCATGCTTGACGATCACGCAGGCCGGCGCGTCGAACTGGCGCACGCATTCCCACGCCGCGTCGGCATCGGCCAGGTTGTTGTAGCTCAGTTCCTTGCCCTGCAGCTGCTGGAACGTGGCCAGCGTGCCGGCCACCGGCGACAGGTCGCGGTAGAACGCGCCGGCCTGGTGCGGATTCTCGCCGTAGCGCAGGTCCATCACCTTCACGAAGCTGGAATTCATCTGCGCCGGGAACTCGGTGCGCAGCGGCACGGCCGCATCGGTGGCGGTCACCGCCGAAAGATAGTTGCTGATCGCTGCGTCGTACTGTGCAACGCGGTTGAACGCCGCCACCGACAGCGCGAAGCGCTTGGCCGCCGAGAGCTTGCCATCGTTGGCATCCAGCTCGGCCAGCAGTTCCGCGTACTGCGACGGATCGGTGGCCACCGCGACGCGGGCGAAGTTCTTCGCCGCCGAACGCAGCATGGCCGGGCCGCCGATATCGATGTTTTCCACCGCATCGGCCAGCGTGCAGCCTGCATCGGCGGTGACGCGCTCGAACGGGTACAGGTTCAGCACCAGCAGGTCGATCGGGGCAATGCCGTGTTCGGCCATCACCGCCTCGTCCTGGCCGGCGCGACCGAGCAGGCCACCGTGCACCAGCGGGTGCAGGGTCTTGACCCGGCCATCCATCATTTCCGGGAAGCCGGTGACATCGGCCACGTCCTTGACCGGCAGGCCGGCGTCGCGGATCGCCTTGGCGGTACCGCCGGTGGACAGCAGCTCGACGTTGCGGGCAGCCAGGGCGCGGGCCAGGTCGAGCAGGCCGGTCTTGTCGGAAACGGAAAGCAGGGCCCGGCGCACGGGCAGCAGATCGGAACTCATGGGGGCAGGAGATCGAAGCGGAGCGGGCCCATATTGTAGGCCGTACCGACCGGCGGTCGGTACCTGCCGGGTAAAACGACCGCCTCACTGCCCGCTACGGTAGGTACCGACCGTTGGTCGGTACGTCCGTCAGGTCGTGATGCCGTATTCCTTCAGTTTCTTGCGCAGGGTGGCACGGTGGATGCCCAGCATCGACGCCGCACGGCTCTGGTTGCCTTCGCAGTGGTTGAGTACTTCCACGAACAGCGGGATTTCCATCTCGCGCAGGACGATCTCGTACACATCGTCCGCGTCGCAGCCGTCCAGGTCGCGCAGGTAGCGTCGTACCGACTGGGCCACGTGTTCGCGCAGCGGCGGCTTCGGCGCGCCACGACTATTGTCAGGACGAGAAAGGACTGCGTTCAAGAAGGATCCCGGTGCGAAGCCAGGGCGGACCACAACCCTGGCGGAAAATTTGGAGGGGGTCAGTCTAGCGCGTGCGCCGCCGCCCCGCCACGCTCGCGGGCAGGACGCCGGGTTACAGGAACTCGAAGGTGAATGCGACCGTCGAGGCGGCCGGCTCGCGGACCCGGAAGGCGATCTGCGCGCTCTGGCCGGGCTCCAGCAGTGCAGCCGCGTCGGCGCCCACCTCCAGGTAGTCCTGCGGAGTGAAGACGCTGCTGCCGATGACCCGGCCATCGGCATCGGACAACGACAGCCGCAGCGACGGCCACGCCTGCGCCCAGCGTGCGTCGTTGCGGAAGCTGGCGTGCACCTGCAGCGCGCCGGGTTGCCCGACGACCGGTCGCACATCACGGCTGATCATGCTGAACGCTGCAGGGTCCTGCCAAGCCGGCAGGCTGCAGCGCAGCACGCTGCACAGCCCAGCCACCCAGGGCCGGCTGCCGGCGTCGGCGGCCAGCCGCGCACGGTCGGCCACGGCGATCTGCAACGCCAGCAGCG
>NZ_CAUQPH010000046.1:0-27287 GCF_963519925.1 uncultured Stenotrophomonas sp.
GAGCAGCAGCGTCGTGGTGATGAGCAGCGCGGCGGCGCAGGTTCCGGTGCGGCCGGGCAGAAGAGAGATTCGCAACATCGTCGTGTCCCTGAAGGATGCGTGGGCAGGTGTGGTAGCAAAGTAATGCACCACGTCACGACAACACCATATCCCAAAGGTCATGGTGACCTGCAGCCGCTTGTCGGCAATGCCCGGTTTCAGCTAGATGAAAACGCAGGCTATACTCGGGTCAGTTCCGTACCCCACGCCGGAACGACCAGAACCCGTATACCGGAAACGACATCATGCGCCCGCAGCCGCTCGCCGCTTGTCTTGCTCTGGCCGTCCTCCTGCCCTTCGGGGTTGCCGTCCAGGCCGCACCTGCCGTACCCGCAGTTCCCGCCCCACCCGCCCCACCCGCCGCTGCCCCGGCAGCCGCGCCCGCCGCCCCCGCCCTCACCGGGCAGTTCGACAACGGCCGGGTGCTGGCCTACACCTGCCAGGGGTGCCACGGCATCACCGGCTACAAGAACGCCTACCCCAGTTACCGGGTGCCCAAGATCGGTGGGCAGACCCAGCAGTACCTCAGCCAGGCGCTGAGCGAGTACCGCCAGGGCAAGCGCCGGCATCCGACGATGCAGGCGCAGTCGATGAGTTTCAGCGAACAGGAGATCGCCGATCTCGCTGTTTACCTGTCCACCGTCAAATAAGCGCGCTCATGACGAAAGCCACGCCGTTCAAGCGTTACGCCATCGCCCTGTCCGTTACCCTGCTGCTGGCTGCGTGCTCGCAGTCGCAGGTGGAAAACAGCGCAGATTCCGCCGCCGACCCGGGCCACGCCAGTGGCGAGCATGGGTCGGGCTCATCCGCCGGCCTGCCCACCGGCCGCATTGCCCAGGGCCAGGGCCGCGCCCAGGTCCGCAGCAAGGCCACCAACCAGAGCTGCATCGACTGCCACGGCGTCGACGGCAACAGCCCGATCGATCCGACCTACCCCAAACTGGGCGGGCAGTACGGCGACTATCTGGCGCATGCCCTGCAGGCCTACCGTTCTGGGGATCGCCAGCATGCGCTGATGACCCCGCAGGCGGCGGACCTGAGCGACCAGGACATTGCCGACCTGGCCGCGTATTTCGGATCGCGGCCGAGCCAGCTGCGGGATCTGCACGGGCTGAAGTAGAGCCACGCCCTGCGTGGCTGCTCTCCGTTCCGGGGTCATGAACGCCGGACGGGCGGTTTCGGTCGGGTTTAAACGCCGGCAGGAGATTGAGCGCGTGTCGATCGCGCGCCGGGATGATTTGCCGCGCTGCGCGCGGTCGCCGACTAACAGTCGGCGCTACGAATTGCTGGCGATCGCATGATGATCCGTATACGTCCGGATCGAACGCACGACGATCCGGATACGTCCGGATCGAACGCCCGACGATCCGCATACGTCCGGGACGAACGCACGACGATCCGGATACGCCAGCCCCGGTAGAGCCGACTGTTAGTCGGCTGCTTTTACCCGGGGACGCGCATCAGGAATCCAGCTCTTCCCACCGCTTGTACGCCGCATCCAGCTCAGCCTGCACCGTTCCCAGCTTCTGGGTATGCGCCGCCATGTCCGGCGCGCTGCGCTGGTAGAACGCGGGGTCGTTCATCGCGGCGGTCAGGCCTTCGACATCCTTTTCCAGCGTTTCGATCTTCAACGGCAGCTGCTCCAGCTCGCGCTGGTCCTTGAAGCTGAGCTTGCGCCTGGGTGCCGCCGGTGCCGCCGAGGCTGCCGCTGCCGGCGCGGCAGCCGGCCTGGCCGCAGGCACCGGCGCCGCGGCCGTTGCCGCTTCCACCCGCGCCACGTGCCGCTGCCAGTCGCTGTAGCCACCGACGTACTCGCCGACCACGCCATCGCCTTCCATCACCATGGTGGAGGTGACCACGTTGTCCAGGAAGTCACGGTCATGGCTGACCAGCAGCAGCGTGCCGGTGTAGTCGCCGAGCAGCTCTTCGAGCAGCTCCAGCGTTTCCACGTCGAGGTCGTTGGTCGGTTCGTCCATCACCAGCAGGTTGGACGGCTGCGCGAACAGCTTGGCCAGCAGCAGGCGGTTGCGCTCGCCACCGGACAGGCGGGTGATCGGCGCACGCGCGCGCTCGGGGGTGAACAGGAAATCCTGCAGGTAGGCGTGCACATGCTTGCGCTTGCCGTTGACCTCGAGGAAATCGCGGCCTTCGGCCACGTTCTCGATCGCGGTCCAGTCCTCGCGCAGCACCGAACGGTACTGGTCGAAGTAGGCGATCTGCAGGTTGGTGCCGGCGCGCACTTCGCCGCTGTCCGGCGCCAGGTCGCCCAGCAGCAGCTTGAGCAGCGTGGTCTTGCCGCTGCCGTTGGGTCCGATCAGGCCGATGCGGTCACCGCGCAGGATGGTGGTGCTGAAGTCCTTGACCATCACCCGCTCACCGAACGCGAACGCGATGTCCTTGACGTCGATGACCTTCTTGCCGGAGTTCTCCGCCTGCGACGCTTCCATGCGCACGTTGCCGCCAAGCTCGCGGCGCTGCGAGCGCTCGTTGCGCATCGCCTTGAGGCGGCGCACGCGTCCTTCGTCACGGGTACGCCGGGCCTTGATGCCCTGGCGGATCCAGACTTCTTCCTGCGCCAGCAGCTTGTCGAAGCGCGCGTTTTCCTGCGCCTGCGCGTTCAGGCGTTCCTCGCGGCGACGCTCGTAGTTGGCCCAGTCGCCCGGCCAGCTGGTGACCTGGCCGCGGTCGATCTCGACGATGCGGGTGGCCAGTGCGCGCAGGAAGCGACGGTCATGGGTGACGAACACGACGCTGCCGTTCCAGTTCTTCAGGAACATTTCCAGCCAGTCGATCGCTTCGATGTCCAGGTGGTTGGTCGGTTCGTCCAGCAGCAGCAGGTCCGGCGCCGAAACCAGGGCGCGGCCCAGCAGCACCCGGCGCTTCATCCCGCCGGACAGGCGGGCGAACTCGGCATCGCCGTCCAGGTCGAGCTTGGTCAGGGTTTCGCTGACCCGCTGGTCCAGGCCCCAGCCGTTGGCGGCATCGATCTTGGCCTGCACCGCCGACAGCGCATCGCCGTCGAACTCGTCGGCCACGCTGAGGTGGTGGAACTCGGCCAGCCACTGGCCGAGCTCGCCGAGGCCGTCGGCGACCACGTCGAACACGCTGCCGGCGGCGCCGTGCGGCACTTCCTGTTCCAGGCGGGTGATGCGCACCCCCTGCTGCACGCGCACTTCTCCATCGTCGGGCTTGTGGTCGCCGGAGAGCAGCTTGAGCAGGGTCGATTTGCCGGCGCCGTTGCGGCCGATCAGGGCGATGCGCTCGCCCGGTTCGATCGACAGTTCGGCTTTTTCCAGCAACAGCGGGCCGCCGACGCTGAAGTCGACGTTTTGCAGAGTAATCAGAGGCATCCCGCCATTGTACGGGCTGGCGGTGCGCGGCGTCGCCCGCGGCAGCCCGAACGGGTAGAATGTGGCATGAACGAATTCTCCGAACTGCCCCTGTCGGCCTCGCTGGCGGCGGGCATCGACGCGCTGGGCTATACCCAGATGACCCCCGTGCAGGCGCAGGCGCTGCCGGCGATCCTGGCGCGCCGCGACCTGATCGCCCAGGCCCCGACCGGCAGCGGCAAGACCGCCGCCTTCGGCCTGGGGCTGCTGCAGGCGCTGGACCCGGCGGTCATCCGCGCCCAGGCGCTGGTGCTGTGCCCGACCCGCGAACTGGCCGACCAGGTCGGCAAGCAGATCCGCAAGCTCGCCACCGGCATTCCCAACCTGAAGCTGGTGGTGCTGACCGGCGGCATGCCGCTGGGCCCGCAGCTGGCCTCGCTGGAAGCGCATGACCCGCACGTCGTGGTCGGGACCCCCGGCCGCATCCAGGAACTGGGTCGCAAGCGCGCGCTGAAACTGGGCGGGGTGACCACGCTGGTGCTGGACGAAGCCGACCGCATGCTCGACATGGGCTTCGAAGAGCCCATCCGCGAGATCGCCGGACGCACCAGCAAGGACCGGCAGACCCTGCTGTTCTCTGCCACCTACCCCGATGAAATCCGCGAGATCGCGCGGGTGCTGCTGCGCGATCCAGTGGAAGTGACCGTGGAAGGCGCCGACCATGCGCCCGCGATCCGCCACCTGTTCTGCGAGGTGGACCTGGCCAGCAAGCAGAAGGCGCTGGCCGGGCTGCTGCTGAAGTACAACCCCGAATCGACCGTGGTGTTCTGCAACACCCGCCGCGATGTCGACGACGTGGCGGTGTCGCTGCAGGAGTTCGGTTTCTCCGCGCTGCCGCTGCACGGCGAGATGGAACAGCGCGACCGCGACGAAGTGCTGGTGCGCTTCGCCAACCGCAGCTGCAACGTGCTGGTGGCCAGCGACGTGGCCGCGCGCGGGCTGGACGTGCAGGACCTGGCGGCGGTGATCAACTACGAGCTGCCCACTGATATCGAAACCTACGAGCACCGGGTGGGCCGGACCGGCCGTGCCGGCGCGACCGGCCTGGCCATCAGCCTGGTGACCGGCCGCGAACGCAACCGCGCCGACGCGCTGGAAGCGGCGCAGGGCAAGCCGCTGGACTGGCAGAAAACCCCGCTGGCCACCGCCCGCCCGGCGGTGCTGCCGCAGGCGGCGATGGAAACGCTGCGCATCGATGGCGGCAAGACCGACAAACTGCGCCCGGGCGACATCCTCGGCGCGCTGACCGGCGAGGCCGGGTTGTCGGCGAAGGCGATCGGCAAGATCGACATCTATGCCACGCGTTCGTACGTGGCGATTGCCCGCGAGCATGCCGGCAAGGCGATCGCGCGCCTGGAAGCCGGCAAGATCAAGGGCCGGCGGTTCCGCGTACGCAAGATGTGACCGGAGGCGCGTTGAGGTTGCCACGCAAGCGTGGCATTGCGGCAATTGCCAGGCAGTAGAGCCACGCCCTGCGTGGCTGGATCCTCAATACACCAGGTTGGCCAGCAGCGGCACGTCGCGGGTCCAGCGCTCACGGCCACCCAGTCCAGCCAGCTCGACCAGCACGGCGGCGCCGACCACGTCGACCTGCAGCTGCCTTGCCAGCGACAGCGCTGCCAGCAGCGTGCCGCCGGTAGCCAGCACGTCGTCCACCACCAGCACGCGTGCACCGGCCGGCAACGCGTCGGCATGCACTTCAATGCTGTCGGTGCGGTATTCCAGGGTGTACTCCTGCTTCAAGGTGCGCCCCGGCAGCTTGCCCGGCTTGCGCACCGGCACGAAGCCCACGCCCAGCACCCGTGCCATCGCCGCGCCGAGAATGAAGCCGCGCGACTCGATGCCCATCACCGCATCCAGACGCGCATCGCGCCACGGCGCCACCATCGCGTCGATCGCCGCCGCGAAATCCGTGCCGTCGGCCAGCAGCGGCATGATGTCCTTGAACAGGATGCCGGGCTTGGGGAAATCGGCGACGTCGCGCAGGCGGCCGGCCCAGGTCGGGACGGGAGTCGAAGAATCGGTCATGGTCATGCAGCAACAAAGGGTGGCATAGGGTAACCCGACCGGCCCGGATCACCGTGCAGGCGGCTTTGCCGGGTCGGGCCGAAGCCCTCCGGACTCAGGAACTGCAGGACAGCATCGAGCAGCCGGCCTTGTCGCGCGCCCACTCCGGCCGCTTGCCGGCGTAGTGTTCGCGCCCGGGCTGGACCTCGTAGGGACGGCGCAATACGTCCTGCAACGCATGCACGCCGCTGAGGTCGCCCTGCTCGGCCAGCTCGATCGCCTCCTGCGCCAACCAGTTGCGCAGCACGTACACCGGATTGGCCGCGCCCATGCGCTGCCGGCGCTGCGAGGGATCCAGGCGGTCGGACTGCAGGCGCTGCGCATACGCCTGCAGCCAGCCCTGCAGCGCCGGCAACACGCTGGCGCGGCGGTCAGCGCTGTAGAACGCCTCCTCCAGCACCGCCACGTCCGGCGCCTGCGGATCGAAATCGATCAGGCCGCGGAACGCCAGGGTCATGTCCATCTCGCCGTCGTGCAGGATCTGCAGCCAGTCGGCCATCAAGGCCAGGTCGTCGGCATCGCGGCACGCGTCCAGGCCCAGCTTGGCCGCGGTATCGTCGCGCTCGCATCGCGCATGCACGGCCTGGAACCGTGCCAGCCCGGCATGCAGCGGCGCCACGTCATCGAACAGCGGCGCCAGCGCCTGCGCCAGCCGGGTCAGGTTCCAGTACGCCACCTGGGGCTGCGTGCCGAACCGGTAACGCCGGCCCTGCGCATCAGTGGTGTTCGGGGTCCAGTCCGGATCGTAGTCATCCACCCAGCCATAGGGGCCGTAGTCGATGGTGAGCCCGAGGATGGACAGGTTGTCGGTGTTCATCACGCCATGCACGAAACCCACCCGCATCCAGTGCGCGACCAGCACGGCGGTGCGCTCGCAGACCTGCGCGAACCACTGCGCATGGCGTTCGGCACCGGCGTCGGCCAGTTCGGGGAAATCGCGCGCGATGCAGAAGTCGACCAGCTGTCGAAGCAGCGCGCTGTCGCCGCGCGATGCGGGCAGTTCGAAGCTGCCAAAGCGCAGGAACGAGGGCGCCACCCGGCACACCACGGCGCCCGGTTCCGCAGCAGGATGACCGTCGTAGAACATGTCGCGCACCACGCTCTCGCCGGTCCCCACCAGGGAAAGCGCGCGCGTGGTCGGCACGCCCAGGTGATGCATGGCTTCGCTGCAGAGGAATTCACGGATCGACGAGCGCAGCACGGCGCGGCCGTCTGCCCCGCGCGAGTACGGCGTCCGCCCTGCCCCCTTCAGCTGCAGCTCCCAGCGCAGGCCATCCGGCGCCAGCAGTTCGCCGAGCGAAATGGCGCGGCCGTCGCCCAGCTGCCCCGCCCAGTGGCCGAACTGGTGGCCACCGTAGTTGGCGGCCCAGGGCTGCATGCCTTCATAGAGGGCGTTGCCGCCGAACACACGCGCAAAATCCGCACTCTCCAGCAGGTCCGGCCCCCATCCCAGCTGCGCCGCCAGCTCGGGCGAATACGCCAGCAGCGTAGGCGCGGCAACCGGCGTGGGCATGACCGCCGACCAGACAGCCCCGCGCACGTCACGCACGCGGGGGCCGGTCTCCTCGTCGCCGGGAAGATCCTGGATCAAACGGTTGTCGAAGCGCAGCGGTTCGGAGTTCATCCCCCAAAGGTGGGGGCAGCGGGCCGCGCCCGCAAGCTCAAGCCCCGCCTGCCCCCAGGTCCAGCGGGCCGCCGCGCTCGACCGCGCGCTGGTAGGCCGGGCGCTGCTCGATGCGGGCCAGGAACGCCTGCAGCTTCGGGTAGCGTTCCATGCTGCCGGCACGGGATGCGGCGGCCTGGATCGGGAAGCTCATCTGGATGTCGGCGGCGGTGAAGCGCTCGCCCGCGAACCACGGGGCCGCGCCCAGTTCGCGCTCCATCCAATCAAGGTGCAGCTTCAGCTGCGGGCCGACGAAGGTCTTCATCACCTTGTCGGCAATGCCGCGGGCGATCGGCTTGGCGAAAAACGGCATCGGCGCCTTGCGTACCCGCGCGAACACGAGGCTCATCAGCAGCGGCGGCATCGCCGAGCCTTCGGCGTAGTGCATCCAGTACCGGTAGCGCACGCGCTCGGCGGCCTGGGCAGGCATGAGTTCGGGGGACAGCACGCGCCCGCTGTCGTAGCGGTCGGCCAGGTATTCCAGGATCGCGCCGGATTCGGCCAGGACCAGGGCATCGTCCTGCAGCACCGGCGACTTGCCCAGCGGATGGACGTCGCGCAGCGCCTGTGGGGCCAGCCAGGTGGTGGCGTCGCGCTGGTAGTTGACCAGCTGGTACGGCAGGTTGAGCTCTTCAAGCATCCACAGCACGCGTTGCGAACGCGAGTGGTCCAGATGGTGCACCTTGATCATCGAACGGTCCGCTCAGGCAAACTCCCATGCTACCCGGCGTGGCGTGTGCAACGCGCAATAAAAAACGCCGGAAGCTTTCGCTTCCGGCGTTTTCGGCAACCTTACGGTTGCAGGGGCAATTAAGCCGCCTGCACCTGGTCAGCCTGCATGCCCTTCTGGCCCTGCACGGCGACGAAGGTGACCTTCTGGCCTTCCTGCAGCGACTTGAAGCCGGTGCCCTGGATGGCGCGGAAGTGCACGAACAGGTCCGGGCCGCTTTCCGGGGTGATGAAGCCGAAGCCCTTGGCGTCGTTGAACCACTTGACAGTGCCGGTCTGACGATCAGACATATACAAACTCCTGGAACATAAGTTGAAAATAATCGCGGCCGCCGGAGATCGGGGCCGAGACTGAGTTGCAGGCGTTGGTAAAGCGGATCGATGAGCGGATCGTGAGATCAACTGCACCAGGCCACGATTCACGGTGACCCTAGCAAACACAGTGTGGGGGACGATACTCGCCTTTTACCGAAAAAGCGATAGCCACGTGATTCAGCCATCTCCCCCGTCCCGCCTGACAGGACAAGGGATTGGGGAATCGTACACGAATTGATGGTCCCTATTCATGTATTTCGAGACTTAATTTCAGCAAAACGAGGAGCGAGCGGACCCTAAAGAATGCTGGACGCGGTCGTGTTCCGCCCGTAGAGCCACGCCCTGCGTGGCTGCCCTTGGGGCCAGGCTCCCCGCGCAGCCACGCAGGGCGTGGCTCTACCCTGCCTGGTCGAGGGTCTGTTGGCTGGTGAAGCGCCGGGGGTGGCCGGTCAGGGGGTCTTTGAACGCCAGCGCCTGCGCCAGCAGCTGCAGGGGCTGTTCCGGCGCTCCTGCCGCCGGCGGCCGCAGCTGCGGGTACAGGTCATCGCCGCGGATCGGCGCACCCAGCGCGGCCATGTGCACCCGCAGCTGGTGCTTGCGGCCGGTTTCCGGGTGCAACCGGTACCGCCACTCCGGCCCGTTGGCGTCGATCACCTCGATCCGGGTCCGGGCGTTGGGGGCGCCCGATGCCTCCGCCATCCGGAAGAACGGCTCCCCGGGCACCAGCTGGCTGCGCCGCTCCAGCGGAAAGGCCAACCCGGGCAAGGCCGGGGCCAGCGCTTCATAGGTCTTGTCGATGCGCCGCTCACGAAAAAGCCGCTGGTAGGCGTCGCGTGTCTCCGCACGCGTCGAGAACAGCACCAGCCCTGCCGTCAGGCGGTCCAGCCGGTGCAGCGGCACCAGTGCCGGGTTGCCGGTGCGGGCCACCAGGCGCGCCAACAGGGTCTGCCTTACGTATCCCCCGGCCGGCGTCACCGGCAGGAAATGCGGCTTGTCGGCCACCAGCAGGTGGTCGTCGAGGTGCAGGATCGCCTCGCGGGCGGGAATATCCGCTTCGTCGGCCACCTCACGGAAGTACTGGATGTCGCTGCCCACCCGCCACGGCGCGTCGGCCGCCAGCGCCCTGCCCTGCGCGTCCAGCACGCGCCCGCGCGCGAAGCGGTCCTGCCACTGGGCGCGGTCGACCTGCGGAAACCGCGCGCACAGCCCGTCCAGCAGGCACGTCCACGGACCGGGAGCGAGCTGCAGGCGACTGGCGGCAACGTGGCCGTGGATTGGATCGGACGGGTGCATGGCCCACGCATTATCATGGCGCTCTTTGTTTACGGTACCCCCATGGCCCTCACCGCCACCATCCGCAAGGCCGAGCTGCAGATCAGCGACATGGACCGCGGTTACTACGCCAGCCACAGCCTGACCCTGGCCCAGCACCCTTCCGAGACCGACGAACGCCTCATGGTGCGGCTGCTGGCGTTCGCGCTGAACGCGGACGACCGGCTCGAATTCGGCCGGGGCCTGAGCGTGGATGACGAGCCGGACCTCTGGCGCCGGGACTACACCGGCGACATCGAGCTGTGGATCGAGCTGGGCCAACCCGATGAGTCGCGCCTGCGCAAGGCCAGCGGGCGCGCCCGCGCGGTGCAGCTGGTGATGTATGGCAGCAGCCACCTCACCGACACCTGGTGGAAGCGCAATGGTGCGGCCTTGAACAAGCTGTCGCTGCTGGAGGTCATGGACCTGCCGGGCGAGTTCGTCACCGAATGGGGCTCGAAGATCGAGCGGACGATGAACTGGAGCGTGATGATCGAGGATGGCGAGGTCCAGCTGATGTCCGACACGGCGCACCTGACCGTCACTCCGACCTGGCGCAAGCGCAAGCCGCAGGCCTGAGCCCGGGCGATGACGACGATCCGCTGCGATGTCCTGGTGATCGGCGCGGGCGCTGCCGGACTGATGTGCGCGCTCACCGCGGGCCGGCGCGGGCGCATGGTGCAGGTCATCGACCACGCCAACAAGGTCGGGAAGAAGATCCTGATGTCCGGCGGTGGCCGCTGCAACTTCACCAACACCGGCACCACGCCCGCCAACTTCCTGTCGGCCAATCCGCATTTCTGCAAGTCGGCGCTGGCGCGCTACACGCCGTGGAACTTCATCGAGATGGTGGAGCGGCATGGCATCGCCTACCACGAGAAGGAACTGGGCCAGCTGTTCTGCGACATCTCCTCCAAGCAGATCGTGCGCATGCTGGTGGACGAGTGCACCGCCGCCGGTGCCCAGATCCGCACCGACTGCAGCGTGGAGAAGGTGGAACGCGGCGCCGATGGCTTCCATGTCCACACCACGCAGGGGCATTTCCACGCGGCCTCGCTGGTCGTGGCCACCGGCGGCCTGTCGATTCCAAGCCTTGGCGCAACCGGCTTCGGCTACGAGCTGGCCCGCCAGTTCGGCCATGAGGTGCTGCCGACCCGCGCCGGGCTGGTTCCGCTGACCCTGAGCGGCAGGCACCAGGAGCGCTTCCACGACCTGAGCGGGGTCGCCCTGCCGGTGGCGGCGCGCTGCAACGACGTGGAATTCCGCAACTCGATGCTGATCACCCATCGCGGCATCAGCGGCCCGGCGATCCTGCAGATTTCCTCGTTCTGGCAGCCGGGCGACGACCTGCGCCTGGACCTGCTGCCGGGCCAGGATGCCGAAGACTGGCTGCGCACGATGAAGCGCGAGCGCGGCGCGGCCGAGCTGCGCACGGTATTGTCCGAGGTCCTGCCGCGACGGCTGGCGCTGCGCCTGTGCGAGCACTGGCTGCCGGACCGGCCGGTGCGGCAGATCGACGAGCGCGAGCTGCGCCAGGCCGCGGCCCTGCTGCAGGACTTCCCGCTGGTGGCCAGCGGCACCGAAGGCTACCGTACCGCCGAGGTCACGCTGGGGGGCGTGGACACCCGCAGGGTATCGTCCAGCACGTTCGAGTCGCAGCGGGTGGCGGGCCTGCATTTCGTCGGCGAGGTCCTGGACGTGACCGGCTGGCTCGGCGGCTACAACTTCCAGTGGGCCTGGGCCAGCGGCCACGCGGCCGGCCAGGTGGTATAGCCGTCCTTACATTCCGTGACCGGCGGCCGCCGCCGGCATGGACGAAGTCACACGCATCGTGTATCAAGTTCGCAGTACGGGGAGTAGTGAATGCAGAACGCGAATGACATCACCGTCCGCCTGCTGATCGTGGATGACAGCGGCGAGAACGCCGAAACCATCGTCAGCATGCTGCGCAACAGCGGCATCGCGGTGCGCCCGGCGCGCCCGAACAACGCCGGGGAGCTGGCCCAGATCATCGGCAGCCAGCCGATCGACCTGGTCCTGGCCGCCCCCGCGCAGAGTATTCCGCTGCTGCAGGTGACCCAGCAGATCGCGGCCAGCGGCAAGGACATCCCGATGATCCTGCTGGCCGAGTCGATCAACGAATCGGAGTGGGTGGAAGCAAGCGCCAACGGCATCCGCGCGGTGGCCCTGCGCAATCGCCCCGAGCACCTGCTGGCGGTGGTCCGCAACGAGTGGACCGACCTGCACGCGCGCCGCGGGCTGCGCCGCATCGAAGCGCAGATGCGCGAAACCGAGCGCCGCTGCGACGCGCTGATCGCCTCGTCGCGCGACCCGATCGCCTACGTCCATGAAGGCATGCACATCCGCGCCAACGAGGCCTACCTGGAGATGTTCGGGTACGAGGCGTTCGACGACGTGGAAGGCATTTCGCTGCTGGACATGGTGGCGCCGCAGCACGTGGACGGTTTCAAGCAGCTGCTCAAGTCGCTCAGCAAGGGCGAAGCGCCGCCGCCGCAGTACCAGGTGGACGCGCGCAACCAGGACGGGGCGGTGTTTGCCGCCACCATGGAGTTCACGCCGGCGACCTACGAGGGCGAAAGCTGCCTGCAGGTGGTGTTCCGCCGCCGCATGGAGCTCGACCCGGAGCTGGCCCGCGAGGTCGAAGACCTGCGCCAGCGCGACCAGGTCACCGGGCTGCTCAATCGCCAGACCTTCATGCTGCACGTGGAAAACGCGGTGGCCCAGGCCGGTCGCAGCGAAGGCCGCTTCGGCCTGCTGCTGGTGGAGCCGGACCACTACGCACGCCTGTTGCCGGACATCGGGCTGGATTCGGCCGATGCGCTGATCGCGGCGCTGGCCAAGGTCCTGGCCGACACGGTCGGCGACCGCGCCCAGGTGGCCCGGTACGGCGAGCACAGCCTGGCGGTATTGACCGAAGGCGCGTACGCGGACACCGAAGCGCTGGCCGACCAGATCCGCGGGGCGTTCGCCGCGCAGGTGTTCAGCATCGGCGAGCGCTCGGCCACGGTGACGGTCAGCATCGGCGGCGTGCAGGTGGGCGAGAAGATCGCCAGCGTCGGCCAGGTGCTGGCGCGTGCCACCGAGTGCCAGCAGGCGGCATCGGAACTGGGCAACACCAGCCGGATCTTCGACCCCGCGGCGGTGGACCGGGTGGAAGAAGAACGTATCCAGCGCTGGGTGACGCGGGTCAACGAGGCGTTGGCCGGCGACGGCTTCCAGCTGCACTACCAGCCGGTGCTGAACCTGGGTGGCGAGCCGCTGGAGCTGTACGAAGCCTTCCTGCGCCTGGACAACAACGGCGAGCTGCTGAGCCCGACCGCCTTCCTGGGGATTGCCGAGGAGCACGGCCTGCTGGGCGACATCAACCGCTGGGTGGTGGCGCACGCGATCGGCGTTCTCGGCCAGCGCGCACGCGCCGGCCATGCCACGCACATGATGGTGAAGATCACTCCGGAGTCGTTCAACGACCCGCAGATGGTGGCGACGATCCGCCGCGAGCTGGAAGCCCAGGGCGTTCCCGGCGAGCGGCTGTGGCTGCACGCACCCGAAGCCAAGGTGTTCACCCACCTGCGCAACGCCCAGCAGTTCCTGGCGGACGTGGCGCCGCTGGGCTGCCGCCTGGGCCTGGAGCAGTTCGGTTCGGGCCTGGACTCGTTCCAGCTGCTGGCGCATTTCCAGCCGCAGTTCCTCAAGCTGGACCGCGACTTCACCAGCGATTTCGCCCGTACCCGCGAGAACGCGGACAAGATCAGCGAGATCACCACGCGCGCGCAGGAGGCCAACATCCGCACCATCGCCGAGTTCGTCGCCGACGCCAACTCGATGAGCCTGCTGTTCAGCGCAGGCGTGGATTACGTGCAGGGTGAGTTCGTGGGGCCGGCCGGGCCAGTGATGAACTTTGAGTTTGGGTGATTGCTGACAGCAAAAGCAGGGGCCTGCGGTTTCACTGTTTTGGGCCGGCGGTTGGTCGGTGGCCACTGGTGTAGAGCGACGCCCTGCGTCGCTGATCTTGATCTTGATCTTCCAACCCCATGCGGCCATCTGTCGGGGGCGGTTGGCGGGCAGCCCTCGTAGGGACTGTCAAAAACATGGATGTTTTTGCCAAGCCTACATGGACGTACTTGCGGCGTGTCCCGTAGGGGGCTGCCCGCCAGCCGACCCACTCGCAGGGATCAAGACGCTGCTCTACGCGCCAACCCCAAAACGAAAATGCCGCCCAGACCGGGCGGCATTTTGCTTTTCAGCTTTCCAGCCTTTCAGCAGACCCAACTCAGGTCATATCGACCAGGTCCGGAATGGCCACATCGGTAGCGACGTCCGCTTCGTAATCCACGCCTTCCACGCCGAAGCCGAACAGGCGCAGGAAGTCGGCCTTGTAGCCGGCCAGGTCGCTGATCTCGTACAGGTTCTCATTGGTCACCTTCGGCCACAGCGCGACCACTTCGCTCTGCACGTCCGGCGCCATTTCCTTGTAGTCCGCACGCAGGCGGCCGGCTTCGTCCACCAGCTCCACCGTGCGGCCATCGGCCAGCAGCTGGTGGCGCAGGCGATCGGCCGCCGCGCCGCTTTCCTTGCCGCCGTAGAGGATGTCGTACAGCGTATCGAGCTGCTCGATGCAGCCCTCGTGCGTACCACGTTCCTTCATCACCTTGAACAGCAGCGACAGGTACAACGGCATGGTCGGAATGGCCGAACTGGCCTGGGTGACCACCGCCTTCAGCACCGACACGCGCGCGTCGCCGCCAATCGGGGCGAGCTTGGCACGGATGCCCTTCACCTTCTCGTCCAGGTCCTTCTTCGCCGCCCCGATCGAACCGTTCCAGTAGATCGCCTGGGTGATCTCCTCGCCCACGTACGTGAACGCCGTGGTGGTGGCGCCTTCGGCCAGCACCCCGGCCGCCAGCAGCGCGTCGATCCACATCTGCCAGTCTTCGCCGCCCATCACCGCCACCGTGCCGGCGATTTCTTCCGGCGTGGCCGGCTCGATCGTCGTCTCGGTGATCACTTCCTTGTCCGTATCCAGCCCGCGCAGCGTGATCGGCG
Organism: uncultured Stenotrophomonas sp.; assembly: GCF_963519925.1. Lineage (NCBI taxonomy): Bacteria > Pseudomonadati > Pseudomonadota > Gammaproteobacteria > Lysobacterales > Lysobacteraceae > Stenotrophomonas > uncultured Stenotrophomonas sp. The sequence continues at coordinate 14,578 of NZ_CAUQPH010000046.1, forward strand.
CACCGATCGGCTTGAGCGTCGAGCTGATCACCTCACCGGTCTTCGGATGCTTGCGGCGCGGCGCGGCCAGGCTGTACACCACCTGGTCGACCTGGCCCAGGTCCTGCCGGATCAGCTCGATGACCTTGTCCTTGACCTCATCGGAGAACGCATCGCCGTTCACGCTCTTGGCGTACAGCCCGGCCTGGCCAGCGTACTTGTGGAACGCCGCCGAGTTGTACCAGCCTGCCGTGCCCGGCTTGGTTTCCGTACCCGGGCGTTCGAAGAACACTCCGAGCGTGGCCGCCCCGCTGCCGAACGCCGCCGTGATGCGCGCGGCCAGGCCATAGCCGGTGGACGCGCCCAGCACCAGCACGCGCTTGGGACCATTCTGGATCTTCGGCTGCGCCTGGATGTACTCGATCTGCTGCTTGACGGCCGCGTCGCAGCCGACCGGATGGGTAGTGACGCAGATGAAGCCGCGCACACGCGGTTTGATGACCATGAAGACCTCGATAGGAACGGCGCGGCCACGGGAACGGCCGCACGCAACCATGAAATCGTAGTGCGCGCGGGCAGGCAGCACAACCGACGCCCCGGTACGGAAAACGAAAACGCCGGGCAATGCCCGGCGTTTCGTCATCCTGGGTGCCGGGGCGTGCCCGGCAACACCTTACGGACGGCGCTCCAGCGCCTCGATGTCCTTCGCCTTCGGCAGCAGGTCCTGCTTGCTCACGCGCAGGAAGCCGATGGTCAGCATCGGTACGGCCACCAGGATCGAGGACAGCACCACGATCACTGCGCCCACCATGTGGGTTTCAGCCAGGCCTTCCAGCGAGGCACCGCCGTACATGTACAGGGCGAGTGCCGACAGGAAGAACATCACCGCGGTGATCACCGTACGCGACAGCGTCTGGTTGATCGAGCGGTTCAGCACTTCCAGCGGCTCGGCACGCAGGCTGCGGAAGTTTTCGCGGACGCGGTCGAACACCACGATGATGTCGTTGATGGCAAAGCCCATCACCGACAGCAGGCCGGCCAGCAGGTTCAGGTCGAACTCGCGGCCCATCAGCGACATGTAGGCCAGCGTCACCAGCAGGTCGAACAGCGCCACGATGCTCGCGGTGACCGCGAACTTCCATTCGAAGCGGAAGCCGATGTAGATCAGGAAGCCGGCCAGCATGAAGATCGTGGCGTACAGGCCGTTCAACGCCAGGTCCTTGCCGATCTGCGGGCCCACGAACTCGTTGCGCAGGATCGTGGCCGGGTTCTCGCTGGTGGTGATCGCCTTGAGTACCGCGTCGCCGGTGGCCTTGTCCTCGGCGCTGGCCGCACCGGTACCCGGTGCATGTTCGCCGTGCGGGGCCAGGCGGATCAGCACGTCGGTGTTGCCACCGAAGCTCTGCACCTGGGTGCCCTCGAAGCCATTGGCTTCCAGCCGCGAGCGGACCTCTTCGACGTCCATCTGCCGATCGAAGCGCGCTTCGATCAGGGTGCCGCCGGTGAAGTCCAGTGCGAAGGTGAAGCCCTTGATGCCGATGATGGCAACCGAGGCCAGGAACACCGCGATCGTGACCGCCATGGCGACATGGCGCCAGCGCATGAAATCGATCTTGGTGTCGTTCGGGAGGATGTGCAGCGGAAACAGTTTCATTGTGCGAGTCGTCCCGTCAGATGGCCACGTTCTGGAGCTTCTTGCGACGACCGTAGATCAGCGTCGCCAGGGCGCGCGACACGGTGATCGCAGTGAACATCGAGGCGAAAATACCGATGATCATGGTCAGCGCGAAGCCCTTCAGCGGGCCCGTACCGAACGCGAACAGGGCCACGCCCACGATCAGGCCGGTCAGGTTGGCGTCCAGGATGGTGCCGCTGGCGCGCTCATAACCGGTCACGATCGCGGTCTTGCCCGGTACGCCCGCACGCAGTTCCTCGCGGATGCGTTCGTTGATCAGCACGTTGGCGTCGACCGACAGGCCCACCGACAACGCCAGGCCGGCGAAGCCCGGCAGGGTCATGGTGGCGCCGAACAGCGACATCACCGCAACCACGATCAGCAGGTTGAACAGCATCGCAGCCGAGGTGATCAGGCCGAACATGCGGTAGTACACGGTGAAGAACACCAGGGTGAACAGGAAGGCGTAGATCACCGCGGTGATGCCGCGCTCCACGTTCTCCGCACCCAGGCTCGGACCGACCACGCGTTCTTCCACGAAGTCCATCGGCGCGGCCAGCGAGCCGGACTTCAGCAGCTTGGCCAGGTCTTCGGCTTCCTTCTTCTCCAGGCCGGTGGTCTGGAAGTTCTTGCCGAACACGCCGTTGATGTTGGCGACCGAGATCACTTCCTCGTTGACCCGGAAGCTGCGCACTTCCTGGCCATCGACCAGGGTTACGGTCGGCACGCGCTCGGTGTACACCACCGCCATCGGCTTGCCGACGTTGGCACTGGTGAAATCGAACATGCGCTGGCCGCCGACGCTGTTCAGCGTCACGCTGACCGACGGCGTGCCGGTGGTGGCATCGTTGACCGCCTGCGCGGCCACCATCTGGTCGCCGGTGACGATCACGCGCTTGTTCAGCAGGATCGGACCACCGCTGTCACGGCGCTGGTAGACCTTGGCCTCCGGCGGAATACGACCGGAATCGATCGCGTCCTGCGCGTTGCCATCGACCACCGCACGGTATTCCAGGGTGGCAGTGGCACCGATCATGCGCTTGGCTTCGGCGGTGTCCTGCACGCCGGGCAGCTGCACGACCACGCGGTCGGCGCCCTGGCGCTGGATGATCGGCTCGGCCACGCCCAGCTGGTTGACGCGGTTGCGCAGCGTGTTGATGTTCTGCTCGATGGCGCCGTTGGTGATCTGGCTGAGCTCGGTCTCCGGAATGGTCACGGTGATGCGCTTGCCGGACACGTCGTAGCCCAGGGTCGGCTGCGCCTTGGCCAGGGCCAGGCGGGCACGCTCCACGGCGGCGTCGTCGGTGGACGGGCTCAGCGTGGCCACGATGGCATTGTCGGGACGACGCTCGACCGACTGGAACGGTACCCGCGACTCGCGCAGCGTGCCGCGCACGTCTTCGGCGTAGGCGTCCATGCGCTTGTCGACGGCCGCCTTCTGGTCCACCTGCAGCACGAAGTGCACGCCACCCTGCAGGTCCAGGCCCAGCACCATCGGGCGACCGCCCAGGCGCTGCAGCCAGTCCGGCACGGTCGAGGCCAGGTTCAGGGCCACCGTGTAGTTCTCGCCCACGCTGTCGCGCAGCTTGGCGCTCGCCGCAGCCTGCGTCTGCAGGTCCGGCAGGCGCACGATCAGGCTCTCGCCTTCCCTGTCCACACCGATCGGGGCGATGCCGGCGACCTTCAGGTCGGCCAGGACGCGCTCGCGAAGGGCGTCATCGACCTGCCCGCCACGGTTGGCGGTGATCTGGACGGCGGGGTCCTTCTGGTAGATGTTGGGCAGAGCGTACAGCGCGCTGAGCGCGAGTACGATCAGGATGACGACGTATTTCCAGCGTGGAAATTCAAGCATTGCCAGGTTCCTGCGCGGCGCCATTCCCGGCGCCGCGGTTGTGCTTCGGAAAGGGAGTGGCTCAGTTGGCCGACTTCAGGGTGCCGGTCGGCAGCACGTTGCCCACGGCGCCCTTCTGCACGCGGATGTTCACGTTGTCGGCCACTTCGATGGTGACGAAGTTGTCGCCAATGCCCTTGACGGTGCCGGCGATGCCGCCGTTGGTCAGCACTTCGTCGCCGATCTTGATCTTTTCCAGCATCGCCTTGTGTTCCTTCTGGCGCTTCATCTGCGGGCGGATCATCAGGAAGTACATGATCGCGATCAGGATGATCGGGAACAGCAGCGTGGTCAGGCCCATGCCCTGCGGCTGGCCACCGGCGGCTTGGGCGTGGGCGGCGGGAATCAGGAAGGCGATCAGGTTCATGGTGTGTCCTTAGGGTTGGGAGGCGCCCTTCCCCACATGGGGTCGGGTGTCGCCGCGAAAAAGGGGTCAGCCGCGAAGTATGCCACGCCCCCGGGACTTCGTCCTTGGGCCGTTTGGCAGGGTCCGCGCGCCGGATCGGGGCCTGGCCGGCCGCTTACAGCGACGGCGTGGCCATGCCCCGGGCCGCATAGAAGGACTCGCGGAAGGCCTCGAAGGTTCCCGCCGCGATGGCCGCGCGCATGTCGGCCATCAGCTTCTCGTAGTAGTACAGGTTGTGGATGGTGCCCAGCATGGGCGCCAGCATTTCGTTGCAGCGGTCCAGGTGGCGGAGGTACGAACGGGTGTAGCCACTGGTGCAGGCGTGGCAGCCGCAGCCCGGTTCGATGGTGTCCATGTCGCGCTCATAGCGGGCGTTGCGGATGCGCACCGTGCCGAACGAGGTGAAATAGTGGCCGTTGCGGGCATTGCGGGTCGGCATCACGCAGTCGAACATGTCCACGCCGCGGGCGACGCCTTCGACCAGGTCTTCCGGGCGGCCCACGCCCATCAGGTAGCGCGGGCGGTCGGCCGGCAGGATCGGGTGCATGTGGTCGAGCATCGCGTTGCGCTCGTGCTCGGGCTCGCCCACCGCCAGGCCGCCGATCGCATAGCCGTCGAAGCCGATCTGCTGCAGTCCCTCGGCCGAGCGGCTGCGCAGGTCGTGGTGGACCCCGCCCTGCACGATGCCGAACAGCGCCGCGTCATTGCCCAGTTCGTCGTGCGCGTTGCGGCTGCGCTGGGCCCAGCGCAGGCTCAGCTCCATCGAGGTCCGCGCTACCGGATCGGTGGCCGGGTACGGGGTGCATTCGTCGAAGATCATCACGATGTCCGAGTCGAGCACCTTCTGGATCTTCATGCTCTCCTCCGGGCCCAGGAACACCCGGGCGCCGTCGGTCGGCGAGGCGAAGGTGACGCCCTGCTCGGTGATCTTGCGACGGTGGGCCAGCGAGAACACCTGGAAGCCGCCGGAATCGGTCAGGATCGGCCCATTCCAGCGCGCGAAGCCGTGCAGGCCACCGTGGTCTGCGATCACGTCCAGGCCCGGGCGCAGGTACAGGTGGAAGGTGTTGCCCAGGATGATCTCGGCGCCCAGCGCGCGGATCTGCTCCGGCAGGATGCCCTTGACCGACCCGTAGGTGCCGACCGGCATGAACGCCGGGGTTTCCACCGTCCCGCGCGGGAAGGTCAGGCGGCCGCGGCGGGCGCGGCCGTCGGTGGTCTGGAGCTGGAACTGGAGTCGGGACATCGGGGCGGAATCGGGGCAAATAATCCTCGATTATCGCCTAAAACCGACCCGGGCGCGGCTGGACGTGCCGGGGCAGCCCATCCGGCGTCATGCCTGCGGGAACAGCAACATCGCATCGCCATAGCTGAAGAACCGGTACTTCTCCTCGATCGCCGCCCGGTAGGCCTCGAACACCCTCGCCTGCCCGGCAAACGCCGAGATCATCATCAGCAGCGTGCTTTCCGGCAGGTGGAAGTTGGTCACCATCGCGTCCACGCTGCGGATCCGGTAGCCCGGGGTGATGAAGATCTGGGTTTCGCCGGCATGGGGCAGCAGTTCGCCCTCGCGCATCGCGCTTTCCAGGGCGCGCACGACCGTGGTGCCCACCCCGATCACGCGCCCGCCGGCGGCGCGGGTGCGACGCACCTGCTGGACCAGCTCGGCGCCCACGTTCAGCCATTCGCGGTGCATGACGTGGTCCTTCAGGTCATCGGCGCGCACCGGCTGGAAGGTGCCGGCGCCCACGTGCAGGGTGACATGGCCGAAACCAACGCCCTTGTCCTGCAGCGCCGCGAGCAGCGCTTCGTCGAAGTGCAGGCCGGCGGTCGGCGCGGCCACGGCCCCCACTTCGCGGGCGAACACGGTCTGGTAGCGTTCGCGGTCGTCCATGCCGGGCTCGCGCTGGATGTACGGCGGCAACGGCAGGCGCCCGGCGTGCAGCAGCCACTGCTCCAGCGGCTGCTGCACGTGGAACTGCAGCACATAGAATTCGCCGTCGCGCCCCAGCACCTCGACCTCGCCACCGGCATCCAGCGCGATGCGGCTGCCGGGCTTGGGCGACTTGCTCGCCCCCACCTGCGCCCGCGCCTGCTGCCCGCCGAGCAGGCGCTCGATCAGGATCTCCACCCGCCCGCCGCTGGCCTTCTGCCCGAACAGGCGGGCCGGAATCACCCGGGTATCGTTGAACACCAGCAGGTCGCCAGGGTTGAGCAGGGACGGCAGGTCGCGCACCTGGCGGTGTTCGAAGGCCGCCGGAGCCTGCGGCACCACCATCAGGCGGCTGGCCGAGCGCTCGGCGAGCGGGGCCTGGGCGATCAGTTCAGCGGGGAGGTCGTAATGGAAGTCGGACTTCTTCAAGGGAGCGCACGGCAACGTGTAGGCAATGTCGCGCATTGTACGACTGGCTCCCGGTGGCAACGCGAGAAGCGTTGAACGTCGCGCAAAATGTTGCTTTGCAACAGTTTTTTGCGGGGTTATCGCGCGAAAAACCGCGTGATAGCATCGAACCGGAAGTCTGATGCACGAGCCGCATTGCCCCAGGCGCGCGCCCCCGGTCGCGCGTTTTGCATTTGCGCCGTGCCGCCACTCGTTTCAGGAGATCTGCAATGCGCTTCATCGAACGCCTCGCCCCCCTTCGCGCCCAGCCCGGCACCCGCCTCACCGCCGGCCTGGATGACGCCACCCTGGAACGCCTGGCCGCAGGCCACCCGCAGCTGCTGGCCGCCGTGGAGGCGGGCGCCGCCGAATTCGAGCGCGTCCGCGCCGATCTCGCCCACGTACTGGCGCTGGACGAGCGCGCGCAGGTCGACGCGATGCAGGACGGCTTCGTCAATTTCTATGCCGATGACGCGGTCACCCCGTATGTCGCCCTCGCGGCCCGCGGCCCGTGGGTGGTGACGCTCAAAGGCGCGGTGCTGTACGACGCCGGCGGCTACGGCATGCTCGGTTTCGGCCACACCCCGGAGGCGGTGCTGGAGGCGATGGCCGCCCCGCAGGTGATGGCCAACGTGATGACGCCGAACCTGTCCCAGCACCGTTTCATCCAGGCCCTGCGCCGCGAGATCGGCCACCGCCGTGGCGGCTGCCCCTATGCCCGGTTCATGTGCCTGAATTCCGGCTCCGAAGCAGTCGGTTTGGCCGCGCGCATCGCCGACGTCAACGCCAAGCTGCAGACCGACCCCGGCGCCCGCCATGCCGGTGCGAAGATCAAGCGGGTGGTGGTCAAGGGCAGCTTCCACGGCCGTACCGACCGCCCGGGCCTGTACTCCGATTCCAGCCGCAAGGCTTACATGCAGCACCTGGCCAGCTACCGCGGCGAGGACACCGTGATCGCCATCGCCCCCTACGACGAGGATGCGTTGAAGCGGGTGTTCGCCGACGCCCAGCAGAACCACTGGTTCATCGAAGCGGTGTTCCTGGAGCCGGTGATGGGCGAAGGCGACCCCGGTCGCGCCGTACCGCCGTCGTTCTACGCACTGGCGCGCGAGCTGACCCGCCAGCACGGCAGCCTGCTGCTGCTGGATTCGATCCAGGCCGGCCTGCGCGCTCACGGCGTGCTGTCGATCGTGGATTACCCCGGCTTCGAAGGGCTGGACGCGCCGGACATGGAGACCTATTCCAAGGCCTTGAATGCCGCGCAGTACCCGCTGTCGGTGCTGGCGGTGACCGAACATGCCGCGCAGCTGTACCGCAAGGGCATCTACGGCAACACTATGACCAGCAACCCGCGCGCGCTCGATGTCGCCTGCGCGACGCTGTCGCTGCTCACCCCGGAAGTGCGCGCGAACATCCGCGCGCGGGGCGAGGAAGCCGTGCGCAAGCTGGAACAGCTCAAGGCCGAGCTGGGCGGGCTGATCACCAAGGTGCAGGGCACCGGGCTGCTGTTCTCGTGCGAGCTGGCCCCGCAGTTCAAGTGCTACGGCACGGGCTCCACCGAGGAATGGCTGCGCCACCACGGCATCAACGTGATCCATGGCGGCGAGAACTCGCTGCGCTTCACCCCGCACTTCGGCATCGACAGCGAAGAGCTGGACCTGCTGGTCGGCCTGGTGGGCCGCGCGCTGAAGGAAGGCCCGCAACGCGAGCAGACCCAGGCGGCCTGACGGAACCGGGCCGTCCAACCTCCGCGCGCAACGCGCGCGGGGGGCCATGCGATAATGGGTGGTTTCCAGCAGGGACCCCCACATGAAATCCATCTGCGTCTACTGCGGCTCCAACGCCGGCAGCAAGCCCATCTACACCGAACGTGCCATCGCGCTGGGCGACCGCATTGCCCGCGACGGCCTGCGCCTGGTCTATGGCGGCGGCAACGTCGGCCTGATGGGCACCGTGGCCAATGCCGTGCTGGCCGGCGGTGGCGAAGTCACCGGGGTCATCCCGCAGCAGCTGGCGGACTGGGAAGTGGCCCATCGCGGCTTGACCGAACTGGAGATCGTCGGCTCGATGCACGAGCGCAAGTCGCGCATGTTCGACCTCTCCGATGCGTTCGTCGCCCTGCCCGGCGGCTTCGGCACCATGGAAGAGATCTTCGAGATGCTCACCTGGCGCCAGCTCGGGATCGGGAACAAGCCTTGCGCGTTCCTGGACGTGGACGGTTTCTACGCGCCCCTGATCGGGATGATCGACCGCATGGTCGAAGAGCGTTTCCTGCATCCGGAACAGCGCGCGGACCTGTGGTACGGCTCGGACATCGACGCGATGCTGGACTGGATGCGCGCCTATGAGCCGGCGCAGGCGTCCAAGTGGATCGATGAGAAGCGCCGCACGGCGTTGCGCTGAAACGCAGCCGGGCAGAGCCCGGCTCTACGGGGGGCCACTCACCCGGTAATGAATGTGTCCATCGGCGCCGGGCGGCCGAGCAGGTAGCCCTGGCCGTAATCGCAGCCCAGCTGCAGCAGCGTTTCGCGCTGGGCCATGTTCTCGATGCCCTCGCCCACCGTTTCGATGCCCAGCGTGCGCGCCAGCGACAGCACGCCCTGCACGAGCGCGTACGTGCTCTGCAGGTCCTGGCCATGCAGGCCGGCGATGAAACTCTGGTCGATCTTGAGCGTGGAGATCGGGAAGCGGTGCAGGTAGGACAGCGCCGAAAAGCCGGTGCCGAAATCATCCAGCTGCACCAGCACGCCGCGTTCGCGCAGCGCCTGCAGGATCCGCAGCGTGCGCGGACCGTCGTCGAGCAGCGCCACTTCGGTGATCTCCAGCCGCAGCCGGCGCGGGTCGGCACCGGCCGCTTCGATCAGGCCGAACAACCGCGGACTGAAATCGGCCGAACGGAAATGCCGCGGCGAGACGTTGACCGAAAGATAGCCCTCGCCGCCGCGCGCCAGCTGCCCGATCACCTCTTCATACAGCAGCCAGTCGACCTGCTCGATCAGGCCGCTCTCCTCGCCCAGGTCCAGGAACGCGCTGGGCAGCAACAGCCCGCGCCGCTCGTGACGCCAGCGCAGCAGCGCTTCGTACCCCACCACCTGGCCGTCGGCGAGGCGCACGATCGGCTGGTAGTACGGCAGGAAGTCGCGGTTGTTGATCGCGCGGCGCAGGTCCGCTTCCAGGTCCAGGCTGCGCAGCGCCTCTTCGCGCATCGCTTCGTCGAACACCGCCCAGCGATCCTTGCCCTGCGCCTTGGCGCGGTACATGGCGGCGTCTGCATCGCGCACCATCTCCTCGCCATTGCGGTAGCGCGGGCTCCACATCGCGATGCCCAGGCTGCCCGACGGGAACAGCTCGCGGCCCTGCACCCACATCGATTCTTCCAGCGCCACCAGCATGCGCTGCGAGAACTCGCGCGCGGTCTCCAGCCCGTGCTCGCATTCGAGCAGCAGCGCGAACTCGTCACCGCCCAGGCGGGCCACCACGTCGTCGACCCCCACCATCGACACGATGCGCTTGGCCACTTCGACCAGCATCTGGTCGCCCGCGGCGTGGCCGATGCTGTCATTGACCAGCTTGAACCGGTCCAGGTCCAGGAACAGCACCGCGAAACGCAGCCCGTCGCGCGAGCGTGCGCGGGCGATCGCGTCTTCCAGCCGGTCGAGCAGGTGCGCGCGGTTGGGCAGTCCGGTCAGCGCGTCGTGCAGGGCCTGGTGGGTCAGGCGCTGCTCGGCGCGCAGGCGTTCGCCGATCTGGCCGAGCAGCTTGTCGTTGACTTCGGCCAGCTCGCGGGTGCGCTCGTCGACGCGTTTCTCCAGCTCTGCATGCGCGTTGCGCAGCCGCTCCTGGTCGCGTTGCCTGGCCAGGCCGTTGCCGATGTTCTGTGCGACGAAGGTCAGCAGGCGCTGGTCATGCGCGGTGAAACTGATCTCCGGCGAATAGCTCTGCACCACGATCACGCCGACCACGTCGTCATCGCTCAGCAGCGGCACGCCCAGCCAGCAGTGCGAGCGCGCGCCGAATTCGTTCACGCTGCCGGACGCACGCAGCGCATCGATGTGCTCGCGCGAGGCCAGCAGCGGCTGGCGGTTGCGCACGATGTACTCGGTCAGGCCCATGCTGAAGCGTCGAGGCGCGCGGGACGGGTTGTATTCGTCCACCGAGTAGACGAACTCCAGCCCGGTGCCGGATTCGTCGACCAGCGCGATGTAGAAATTGCGCGCATCCAGCAGCGTGCCGACCACGCCGTGGACCTGCACGTAGAACTGGGCGAGGCTTCCGGCGCTCATCGCCATTTCGGCGATGTTGAACAATGCCAGCTGCAGCTTTTCGGCGCGGCGGCGTTCGATCACCTCGTCCTGCAGGCTGTGGTTGGCGCGCTGCAGCTCCAGCGTCCGCCGCTCCACCTGCCGCTCCAGCTGCACCTGCGCCTGGCGCCGGTCCATCGCGGTGAGGATGTGTTGGGCCACGTAGCCCAGCAAGGTGCGGTCGGCTTCGTTGTAGCGCACCCGCCGTTCGTAGCTCTGCACCACGATCGCGCCGCAGACCCGGCCGTCGCGCAGCATCGGCACGCCCAGCCAGTCCAGGCTCTCGGGGCCGCGGCTGGGGTCGTATTCGTCGTTCATCGCCGCCAGCAGCTCGCTGGACGGTCCGCTCAGCGGCTGGCCATGGCGCAGCAGCGCGAAGGTCAGGCTGCGTGGCATTTCGTGTTCTTCGTAGCTGCGGTCGGGGTCGGCCACGAAGTCATCGCACTGGTCGGCGAAGTACAGGAAGCGGATCCGCCGGCGCACGTCGTCGTACTCGACGATGTAGCAGTTCTGCGCGTACATCAGCGAATTGAGCACGCGGTGGAAATGCCGCAGCATTTCGGTCATTTCAAGGTCGGCGCCGGCCAGGTCGGCGATTTCGTACAACGCCTGCTGCAGGCGCTTGGAGTTTTCCAGCGAACGGATCTGCTCGCGTTGCCGGGCCAGCGCCAGCGCATCCTGCAGGCCGCCGCGGGCCACGCCCCACCAGGCGTCGGGCGGGCTTGCGCCGCCCTCCAGCAGCACATGGATGACCAGCTCCCCGCCCTGGTGCTGCCAGCGGTACATCGCGCCGCCCTCGGGATCCGACGGCGGCGAGCGCAGCAGCGCCTCCAGCAGGTCCCGTTCCGGGCCGGCGCCGGGCGGATGGCGCACGCAGCCGTCGCCCAGCGCGGCGTCGATCCAGCCCAGGGTGAGCCGGGCGCCGGCGGGCAGCAACGCGCACAGCGTCCGCGCGAGCGTCGCCGATACCGCTGCGCCACGATCCTTCTGGCTTGAGGTCGTCACTGCCTGGCTGGACAACATGTTCATCTCTTCTGGCGCCGGATGCCCGTCGCCTCCCCTGTGCGCCGAGCATACCGCGCAACCCGGGGGGGAGTGATAGGCCTCGACCCCGTTGCTGGCCTTCGGACGTTCATCGCTGCATGTCCCGCGCCTGGCCGCTACCGTGATGATCGCTGCTGCTCCCGCCCTGCCCGGCTATGCGCAGGCGCATCCAGCGCTTACTCTGTCCGCCGTGGATGCCGCCGCCCTGCCAACCGACGAGTCGCTGATGCTGGCCTGGGCCGCCGGCGACCTGCGCGCCTTCGAGAGCCTGTATGGGCGGCACCGCAACCGGCTGTACAGCTTCCTGCTGCGCCAGCTGCGCGACGCGGCGCTGGCCGACGAGATGTTCCAGGACGTCTGGCAGCGGGTGATCGCCGCCCGCGCCGGCTGGCAGCCCGAAGCGGCCTTCACCACCTGGCTGTTCCGGATCGCCCACAATCGACTCAACGACCACTGGCGGTCGCTGCGCCATCGGCCGGCGACGCCGGGCGATGCCGACGAGCGCGTGGCCCGCATGAGCGATCCGCGCACGCCCGAGACCCAGCTGTCCGAGTTCGAACAACGCCGTCGCCTGCAGTTGGCGATGGAGCAGCTGCCCGACGACCAGCGCACCGTGCTGCAGCTGCGACTGGAGCAGGAACTGAGCCTGGAAGAGATCGCGCAGATCACCGGGGTGGGTCGCGAAACCGTGAAATCGCGGCTGCGCTATGCGATGGATAAACTGCGCGCGGAGTTGAGCCCATGAACCGCCACGACCCGCTGAGCCCGGAAGAACGCGAGCTGGCGCGCCTGCTCGGCCGGCCTGCACCCAGCGCACCGCCGCCGGCGGTGGACGAGGCGGTACTGGCCGCCGCGCGTGCAGCCGTGCAGACGGTGGCCGCGGCGCCGGACGCCCCGGCAGCCGCTGTGGCAGCCGCTGCAACCGCCCCTAGGGATACCCGCCACGTGCCACGCCGGCGATCGCGCCTTCCTGCGGCCTTTGGCTTGGCCGCCTCGCTGGTGTTTGCCGTGGGCATCGCCTGGCAGCTCAAGCC
>NZ_CAUQPH010000047.1:0-27183 GCF_963519925.1 uncultured Stenotrophomonas sp.
GTGTCGGATGCGGCCAGTGCGGCCATGCGCCAGCACACGTTCTCCAGCTCGCGCACATTGCCCGGCCAGTCGTGCTCGCGCAGCGCCTGCAGCGCCGCGGCGGTGAGCCGCTTCGGTGGCGTGTCCAGCTTGTGCGCGGCAGCGGCCAGGAACGTCTCGGCCAGCTGCGCGATGTCGTCGCGGCGCTCGCGCAGTGGCGGCAACCGCAGCCGCACCACGTCCAGCCGGTGCAGCAGGTCGGCGCGGAAGCGGCCCTGGGCCACCAGCGTTTCCAGGTCCTGGTGGGTGGCGGCGATGACCCGTACATCGACCCGGATCAGCTCGCGGCCGCCGACACGGAAGAACTCGCCTTCGGCCAGCACGCGCAGCAGCCGGGTCTGCAGCGGCAACGGCATGTCACCGATTTCGTCCAGGAACAGCGTGCCGCCATCGGCCTGCTCGAAGCGGCCCACGTGCCGCCGTTGCGCACCGGTGAACGCACCGGCCTCATGACCGAACAGTTCGCTTTCCAGCAGCTCGGAAGGAATGGCCGCCGTGTTGAGCGCCACGAACGGGCCCTGCGCACGCGGCGATTCATGGTGCAGCGCGTGCGCCACCAGTTCCTTGCCGGTGCCGGTTTCACCATTGATCAGCACCGACAGCGGCGCCTGCGCCAGCCGCCCGATGGCGCGGAACAGCGCCCGCATCGCCGGCGTGTCGCCCACCAGCTGCGGGCGCTGGTCGGGGGCCGGGTCCACTGCGGCGGCGCTGCGCTCGGCCACGGCGGTATCCGGGGCCGGCAGGACGCGCTGGGCCAGCGCCACCGCATCGTCCAGGTCGAACGGCTTGGACAGGAATTCCTGCGCGCCGCCGCGGAAGGCGCCGGCGGTGCTGGCCACGTCGGTATAGGCCGACATGACGATCACCGGCAGTTGCGGGTGTGCCGCTTTCAGCTTGTCCAGCAGCACCAGTCCGTCATCGCCGGGCATGCGCACGTCGGTGAAAAGCAGGTCCGGCGGCGGTTGGCTGGCCAGCATGTCCAGCGCGGCGGCGGCGCCATCGAAGCCCTCCACCGTGTAGCCGGCATCGCGCAGCGCCGTGCACAGCACGAAGCGCACCGCGCGGTCGTCGTCCACCACCCAGACGCGCTGGGTGCCGGTGTGCGTGTCATCCGCCATGCGCGGTTTCCTCCATGGCAGGGGTGCCGTGCCCGATCGGCAGCTGCACGGTGAATACGGTATGGCCCGGGCGCGAGCGGTAGGTCAGCGTGCCGCGGTGTTCGCGCGCCACCTGCTGGGCCAGCGCCAGGCCGAGCCCGGTGCCTTCGGCGCGGCCGCTGACCAGCGGCAGGAACAGGTGTTCGGCCAGCGCCTCGGGCACGCCGCGCCCGTCATCGGCGATTTCCAGGCGCAGCGCCATCGGCTGCAGCTGGTCGCCGATGCGCACCCCATGTTCCACCCGGGTGCGCAGGGTGACGGTGCCGGCGCCGGCCTGGATCGCATTGCGCACCAGGTTCCACACCGCCTGGGTAAGGCGGTCGGCGTCGCCGTCGAATTCGGGAATGCTGGGGTCGTAATCGCGCTGCAGCCGCACCGCCCAGCCACCTTCGCTTTCCGCCAGGCGCAGTACGCGCTCCAGCGACGCGTGGATGTTGAGCGGCGCGTGCGGGGCCGCCGGCGCCGGCGACAGCAGCTGTTCGAGCAGGCCGTTCAGGCGCTCGATCTCCGAGCCGATCAGCTCGATCAGTTCGCGTTCTTCCGGGTCGCGCTGGCTGCTGCGCCGGGCCAGCAGCTGGGCCGCACCCTTCAGGCCGGCCAGCGGATTGCGCAGCTCATGGGCCAGCCCTTTCAGCGCCGCGCTCAGCGCGCTGGGCAGGGCCTGCGTAGGGTCCAGCCCGGGGAACTCGTCCACCGGGTGCGCCTCCAGCAGCCAGCCATCTTCGTCATGCCGGCTCAACCAGCCTTCGGCGAAGCGCGGGGCCTCGCCGGGCAGGGCAAGGGCCAGCCGATGCAGGCGCAGGGTGTCGCGTTCGCCGCGCGCCAGGAAGTGCGCCAGCGCCTCGCCCTGTACCTCCAGCGAGGCCAGCGGCTGACCGAGCAGGCGCCGCACGCTTACTCCCAGCCAGCGTGCGAAGGCCGGGTTGCAGCCGGCCACGCGGCCTTCAGCGTCGGCCCAGGCGACCGGAGTGCCAAGGACTTCAAGGGACGGAGACGGTGGTGCGGGGGTCATTGCACCAATGTAGTGCAAATGGGGGGGCGTGGCACGCTAAAGAACACCTCGCACAGGCCGTTGTATCTTGCTTGCCTTTGCTCTCCGAATGGACTCGCTGATGCCCTCACTCTGCCTAGTTCCTCACGGCCGACTTTCCTACCGCCTTGGCCTGCTCGCCGCCATGCTGCCAGGCTTCTCTGCCCCGGCCATTGCCCAAGCACCGGTTGAGGGGCTGGAAATGCATCGCATGGGGGCCGGCACGTTGGGGCCGGACGGCTGGACCACGGCAACGTCCACGAACGGCGGCTACTCGGTCCGACTGCCGTGCCTGTTCAATGACTTCACGTTCCGGTCCAGAACGGAGAGCGTGACGCAGGCCGACATGCTCGGCTGCGGCCACGACGGCATGAAGTTCATGGCCATGCGAGGTCAGGACCGCGACGCCGCAACAGGACAAATGAATTTCGAGCGGCCTGTCCCGGGCGCGACTTCCAGCCGCATTACTTATCGTGGGCTGCCTGGGATCGCCCACGACATACAGACCGCGACCTCCTGCGCGGCCAGCCAAAGCGTCCGCACGAAGGCGGGCACCATTCTGCTTTCGGTTGAGACCTCCCTGTCGAAATGCGAGGCAATGAAACAGGCGGCCGCCACCTTCTTCGGCTCGCTTGAGCCGGATGCGCACCCAGTGGTCGCCGTGCCGCTTGCGGACTTGCCCGTCCTACCGGAGTGCCCCCTGGCCGCGGCGCTCTCGAAGGACCAGCTGGTTGCGGCCTTCAATGCGCTGCCGCGTGATGCCGAGGACCTGATACCGGCCGACACGTGCCTTCCCGCGACATCCACCCACTCATTGTTCGCGCGCGAGGGTGTGTGCATGATCGGCACAACGCGCATGAACGTTGCGAGCCTCTCGACGCTGGCCACGACTGGCGACCCCATTGCTACATCTTTTATGGGATCGTACGCAGAAGCCACGCATTCGGCGTTGAAGACGCTGCTCGAAGCGCGCTATCCGAGGCAACCGCTTGCGGCGTACGGGCCGCACGCTTCCCACACCTGGGACGTCACCACGGTGGTCGCCCATCCAGGTGGCCCACTGCTGATTCTCTCGAAGCCTTCGGAAGGCTCGAACGGGGCGGCGCTTTCCCTGGTCCGCCAGTACCGGGCAGAGCACACCAGACTGGTCAATCGTAATCTCAACGATTGCAGGTAGCTTCTTACCTTCGACCCAGTAGCTTGGCGTGATTCTCGCCGGTCAGGGCGGTCACCAGCACCGGCATCCGCGAAGCGATGCGCCCTATACTTCACGATCATCGCGACGGAGGTGGAGCGTGGGTAAGGGAATACTTCGGTGGGGCGTCCTGGCCTTGTTCTGCGTGGCAGGAATTGCACAGGCCAGCGAGCCGGACCGACGCATCGCGCTCACCATCGACGACCTGCCCTGGCAGCGGCTCGGCGAACGCGCCGAGGCCGACCTGCACGCCCAGCACGCGCGCCTGATCGGCGCCCTGAAGCAGACCGGCGTGCCCATCGTGGGCTTCGTCAACGAAGGCAAGCTGGAAGTCGACGGACAGGTGCAGCCGGATCGGGTGCAGATGCTTCGCGACTGGCGCGACGCCGGCTTCGAGCTGGGCAACCACACCTTCAGCCATGTCTCCATGCATGCGGTACCGCTGGACACCTACCAGCAGGACATCCTGCGCGGCGAAGTCGTCCTGCGCCCCCTGCTCGCCGAGAGCGGGCAGACCCTGCGCTGGTTCCGGCACCCCTACCTGCAGGCAGGAAGGTCGCCAGAAGCACGCGCCGAACTGGCGACATTCCTGCAGCAACACCAGTACCGTATCGCACCGGTGACCGTGGACAACGCGGAATGGATCTGGGCATTCGCGTACGACCAGGTGCGCGATACCGAAACCGACCCTGCCGTGCGTGAGACGCGCCTGCGCCAGCTGCGGCGCGGCTACATCCCCTACATGCTAAACAAGCTGGACTACTACGAGCAGCGCTCGCAGCAGTTGCTGGGCAGGCTGCCCGCACAGGTGTGGCTGATGCATGCCAACGCGCTGAATGCAGACAGCGTGGAGGAACTGGTGGCGGCGACCCGCCGCCGAGGGTACCGCTTCATCACCCTTGAAACCGCGATGGAAGACCCGGCCTACCTGCGCGCCGAAGGCTACAACGGCGGGGCGGGCATCAGCTGGATCCAGCGCTGGGCCATGGCCGACAAGATGCCCAAGACGTTCTACCAGGGCGAGCCGGCCGTGCCTGCGTGGGTGATGAAGCTGGCGGGCCAGGACTCGGAGTAAGCGCGTCAGTCGACGAACACGCGCGACCAGTCCTCGCGCACGCTCACCAGCGGCCAACCGTGTTCGGCGGCCATCGCCACCGACTTCTGCGCGCCGGACGTGTAGGCGATATCGCGCTGGTCATCGTCATGGGTGACCAGCAGTGCCAGCGAGGCGCGCTTGCCCTGGGTGGCGAACTGCAGCATCTGGATGTCGCCGTTGGAGTTGCCGGCGGCAAAGATCGGGCGCGCGCCGATGCGGCTCCATATGCGCACCACTTTGTTCGGGCCGTCGTCGAACACCTCCAGTTTCGAGGTGTGGACCAGCGTGCCGATGCCCTCTTCTTCACGGTACTGCAGCGCGACGCTGGTGCCGACCACGCGCTCGGGCGGAACGCCGTACAGCTCCTGGGTGATAGGCCGCATGAAATCACGTCCGCCACCGGACACGATGTAGTTGGTGAACTGGTTGGCTTCCAGGTAGTGCAGCAGCTCGCGCATCGGCGCGTAGGCCGTCTTCAGGTAGGGGCGTTTCAGCACCGGATTCTGCGCGCTGCGCAGGAACTGCTCTGCCTTGCCGGCAAAGTCTTCCACCTCGTCCTCGGCATAGGCCGAAAGCAGGCCGGCGGCCATTTCCTTGAGCATGGTGTCATCGCCTTCGTAATGCTTGGTGATGACGTTTCCCAGCCACGCCTGGTCCTTTTCATGGACTGCCTTCCAGGGCTGCCGGTCGCGTAGCGCCGGGTCTGCTTCGGCCTGTTCGGCGATTCGGCGCAGCAGGAAGTCGGCCTGGATCGGCATGGGCTTTTCGCACCACAGGCAGCCGTCGTTGTCGAACACCGCGATCCGTGCAGCCGGCGGCACGTAGTCGGGGCCGTCCTCCAGGGTGACCCGTGCAACGAAGGCGATGATGGCCTGGCGCGTGGCGCCGGCGTTCCAGCTTTTGAGCAGTCCTTCGTGCATGGGTATGACTCGACGGGGCTTGAAGCTGGAATGCTAGCCCGGGCGCGCGGCCGCTACCTGCGCAGAATCACTGCGTTGGGCGCAGTAGTTTTACTGGGTGCGGGCTGCCACGCAGGGCGTGGCACTACGGCTTGCGCGTGGAAGCCATTTCGAGCCACGGCGTATGACCCAAGGCGTAGTGCCACGCCCTGCGTGGCAACCTCAGCGCAGCGTCACCGGGCAAGCCGCCTCAACGCCATGATCGCTTCCGGCAGCTCCACACGCATCTGTTCGCGCAGCGCTTCAGCGACGCCGTGATAGCGCCGACGCTGGAAGAGGTAGCAGCCGACAAACAGCCCCAGCATCATCAGCATCGGCCAGGCGGTCGTCACCACCAGGGGCATCACCACGCACAGCCCGCCAATGGCCAGGGTCATCCAGTTGCAGATGCCTTCCACGCGGACCTGGTTGCGCTTGGCATCCACCACTACCAGCCCACGCATCACCGGGTAGTAGCGCCCGGTGAAGTTGATGCCGAAGCTCTCGCGGAATGCCATGCGGCCGTCGGGAAGCGCGCGGAATACCAGCGGCAGCCACCTCTGGGTGGCTACATCGCGCTCCAGGCAGTTCAACACCAGCCTCTCGCGCATGGCGGCGTTGGCGGGAATGCGCTCGTTGTACAGGCGGATGCCGGTTACGAAGTAAAGCGGATTCCAGGTCAGCTCCAGGATGATCTCCAGCACCATCACGCCCACCACCACGTAGAAGATCGCCATGGGCCGGTCCTCAGCTGCCGGGAGTGTTGCTGGGCAGGGCCGCACCCTTGGGCCACAACAGCCACAGGTTGCCCTTCTGCTTCATGTCCCCCGCCAGCTTGCCGGCGGCGTCGCCGGTGCCCCAGTACAGGTCGGCACGCACTTCGCCGGCAATGGCGCCGCCGGTGTCCTGCGCGGCCACCGGGCGCACCACCGCGCTGCCGTCCGGGCGCGTAGTCGACAGCCACAGCAGGCTGCCCAGTGGCACCACGGTGCGGTCCACCGCCACGCTGTAGCCGGCGGTGAGTGGCACGTTCAATGAACCGCGCGGGCCTTCGTCGCCGTCCGGGCCTTTGCTGAAGAACACGTAGCTCGGGTTGCTGGCCAGCAGCTCGGGAATGCGGGCCGGGTGCGCGTTGGCCCAGCTGCGGATGGCGTCCATGGTGACGTCTTCCTTCTTCAGCTCGCCCTGCTCTACCAGCCAGCGACCGATCGGGCGGTACGGGTGGCCGTTCTGGTCGGCGTAGGCGATGCGCAGCTGGCGGCCGTCGTCCAGGCGGATGCGGCCCGAGCCCTGGATCTGCAGGAACTGCAGGTCCATCGGGTGGGTCAGCCAGGCCAGCACCGGTGCGTTGACGCCCTTGGCGCTGATCGTCGCGGCGTCGTCGTACGGGCGAAGCACGCGCCCTTCCACGCGGCCGCGCAGGCGCTTGCCCTTGAGTTCGGGGTACAGGCCATCAAGCTGCACGCTGACCATGTCGGTCGGCACGCCGTAGACCGGCACGGTGGCCCTCGCGGTGCGGGTCAGGCTGCCGGGGTAGACCGGCTCGTAATAGCCGGTGATGAGGCCATCGGCACGATGGCCCCCGGCGCGCAGGGCGTACACCTGCAGGGTGTCCTGCAGGAACTGGCGGATGGCCGTGGGGGTGGTCGCCACACCCGCCGCAGCCGCGCAGGGCGCTGCCCACACCGCGTCGCTCTTCAGGCGAGGGCAGGCGCTGCGCCAGGCGACGAAACCGGCCTGCAGGTCGCTGTCGCTGACGGCAGGAAGTGCGGCCCAGTTGGACTTCGCGTAGGTGGTGGTGACGCTGGCGGCCGGGGCGTCGGGCTTCGGCGGACTGACGCTGCAGGCGGTCAGGAAGGAAAGGCCCAAGAGGGCGAACGCAGAGTGTCGGGTCATGTCACCGGGTCTGTTGCAGCAGCGAATACAGGATGCGGGCGTCTTCGGCATCGAGCGTGGGCGGCAGATCGTCGCGGCCGCGGAAGCGACGGTGGAAGGCACCCACGGCAGCGGCGCGGTCGTCCAGCGAGTACCCGAACGCCTGCAGGCCCAGCCAGGGGTCGAAGCCTTCCGGCGCGGGTCCGTCGCTGGCACGCGGCCACAGGCCGAATCCCGCGTCGGCAAGCTGCTGCCACGGGAAGAAGCGGCTGGGATCCTGCTTGCGCGACGGGGCCAGGTCGGCGTGCGCGATGATCTGGCTGCGCGGGATATCCAGCCGGGTACACAGGTCGCCCAGCAGCCGGATCAGCGCGGCAATCTGCGCCGGGGCGAACGGGCTGCTGCCGTTGTTGTCGATCTCGATGCCGATCGACGCCGAATTGAGGTCGGTAATGGTGCCCCAACGGCCGCCACCGGCATGCCAGGCACGGCGGTTGTCGGCCACCAGCTGATAGATATGGCCATCCGCGCCCACCAGGTAATGCGAACTGACCCGCCCGCCGCTGTTGGCGGTGCGCAGCGTCTGCAGGCTCTGCTGCACGCTGTCCTGGTCGGTGTGGTGCAGCACGATGATGACCGGGCTGCGCACGTTGTGGTTCAGCGACGGTACCCAGGTGGCCAGCGGGCTGCGTACGTCCGTGCTGGCGCAGGCGGCGAGCAGGAGGGTGGCGAGCAGCACGAGCGGGTGGCGGAATCGGCGCATGGCTCGATTGTGCGTCATTCGGCCCCGCCGTGCGTAGAGCCACGCCCTGCGTGGCTGCCAGTGATCAAGCAACCGCTGAGCTGCAGAGGCATCGCAATCACGCAAGGCCCAGGTTTACCAGCGCTCGCGGGGTATGGCGCGATCAATGAGCGAGACCATACCCATGTAGAGCAGACCACTCATGAGCCCGATTATCGAGAAGACCGCGATCCTTCTGGGTGCCCAGGTCATCCAGAACGTCCGGCTCGACCAGATGGCGTCCCACGCGCCACTGGCGAATGCTCCCTCCATCAGGAGCCAGCCCAATACGGCGCCGACGGCGCCAAAAATCACATGTCGAAACCGCCAGCGCTCGAACATTCCATCGATCAGGCACACCAGTGGGCATCCCACGATCAAACCGATCACGGCGCCTATGATGAGGAAGAGTGGCAGCGCCTTGAACGCGTCATCCAGCGGGATGTTCGCGGCATAGAGCCACAGTGCCAGAAAGACGACGCTTCCGGCAACAGCCGTGCTGACGGGCACCGCAATCATTCTTGCGGCCCAGTTCCAGGTACTCATTTCCATACCTGACCTTCCTTGAGCGGGTGGTTCATGGCCAAGCTCTGCATGCCTGATGGTCCGCATGAAGCGTCACAACGAAGCGAAAAATGCCATTCCCCATGCCAGGCCTTTCGTTCCAGGATTGGACGCTCGCGGCAATGAGTGCGAAATTGTTTGGGTCGCCAAAGACAGTCATGTACGGTCAGTAATGCAGGCAAGAATGATCATCGGGAACTCGACGGTTGGAGATGATTAGGCGTTGGGAACTAAGACCTTATGAAAGACATGTTGTATAGGAATAGGGTAACGACAACGATCGCCAGGAAGACCTCCAGAAGCCTGGTCCATTTCCAGTGGCGCAAACGAGCGACGAGAACGCAGAGAAGGACTGGAAGAGACAGGCATGACACGACGACGGCAAGCCGGACCCAGTCCCCGTAAGGTCCCAAAAGAAGTTGAGGCATCAATCTCAAGCCCCTATTCCAATGGGAATAGGCAGAAAGTAGCTCGACCAGCGCACATAGCGCCCAGAGGCAAAAGTACGCAAGGTGAATCAGGTTGTACTTCGCTCCTGCCATGATCACGCTCCTGACTCATGCAATCCATTCACCACGATCTAGACACAATTTTACTCCAGTCAATTATTGCAGCCGCCCGCACAGCCGGGGTCTCACGAGAACATCCCCTGATCAGCGGTGGTGCCGTCCGCGGCACCAACTCGCCACCCGCCACGCTAGTCTCGAAATACTTACTGTCACTCGACCAGCCCTTCTACCTGTCCTTGGCCGCTGTCAGCTTTCGTAGCAAGCTGGGCCAGATGAAAGAGTAAAGGATGCCCGCGAGCAGACCTATGATCGCAAACACTGCAAGTCGCCTGGGCGCCCATTCAATCCAGAAGGTGCTGCTTGCCCAGATGTTGTTCCAGGCGTCACGCGCAAAGGCGCCCTCGACTATGAGCCAAGCGAGCACCGCACAGAACGCGCCCAACGCGACATGGCGGAACTTCGCGTGAGGTAGTACAGCATCAACAATGAGAATCGCTGGGAAGCCAACCACCACGCCAAAGATAGCTGCCACCATGCCTATGATCGAAGAGAAGTAGACCGTCTCAATTGCTGTCCCTGCGTTGACGCTCAGTGGTAGGCCGATCAGAAGCAACCCGCAGACGCCGGCGCTGAGCGCAACCGCAAGAATCTTAGAAAGCGCAAGACGTTGGTTCACTGGCAGACCTCTATCGATTTTCCCTGCGAATCGCGAATGGTCATGCACTTTTGCCTTGATTGGAAGTCACTCCACCGCCACTGAAGCTTGTCGACCTGCTCACCTATGTCGCGAGCATTGGGCACCACACAAAGTCATCAAGCCAGGTACTAGAACTACTGAACGGGCTGCTGACTGTACCCCAACCCCTTGGTACACACGGAAAGCCCACCGTACACATTCGCCCAAACCTATCCAAGGAATCGAAACGCGACATGGGAACCATGCGCGCGGACTGCGCGGCTAGCTACGGCGTCAAGGACGTCCATATCCTCTCGATTTGAAAAATCCATTGTCCCTAGCGCGGTGTAGAAGGCCTTGCTGCAGGCCGCGTCCCTCAAGAACGCAGACTCAACCAGCACACAGAGAACCCATAGGCACAAGCAAGAGAACCGAAGAATGTTCTGCTTGGTCGCTTTCATCGTCTCCCGAGTTCAGCGCCAATAGCTGCAGTTCGTTGGAACCACGATGCTCACGTCACGTACTACTCCACACCTGACTCAGAACTCCCAGCAAGGCCACACCTTGTCGGCTATCCCGTAGCCAGGCAGTTGGACAGGCAAGGTCTGGCCGAAAGAGCCTCTTCGATTGGGCCGAAGCGGCAGTGAATCTTCCTGCCGCTCCGTTCGATCGCCATCACGCACTCGGCTTAGAACCCCCAGCGAGGCAAAAGAGAATGCACTTTCCTCCGTCATTGCCGACGAGACTGATCGGAAAGCTTTCTTCGCCTGGCCCAAACGCAATCTCAACCTTCAAGTCTTGGTTCTCGAAAGTGCGAAGCTCCTCAATCAAACCTCGGACCGTCTTCCCTCTGCTCTCCCATCCATGCACTGACATTATTAGCTGTCTCCGATCTTGTCCGATTTGGCTCATCTCGAGCGAGCGCCACGCCGCGACCAACACGTGCGGCCGGTCTGCGCGGCTGGGCCGTCGCGGCGGCCGTGGTTGCCGTGGTCGCGACCGGTGGCTGGTGGAGCTACGACCGGCAGCGCCCGGCCGCCCAGGTGCGTACGCTGGTAACGGCGCTTGCCAATCGACGAGCTTGCAGTGCACTTCGCAGCGCCGCAAGTTCACCCATGCTGACCACGGCATTCGTTGGCCTGACCTTGACCGATCAAGTAGCCGGAGTTATGGGGAGCCGGCACCCTCGTGAAGTTTCAGCGACGCCGATTGGACGTTTCCAGTAGAGGCGAATTCATGAAAGCACCTTCTTACCGGCTCGATGTCACGTGTCGTCATGAATCGCTGATACAGGTCCCCAAGGATTTCAATCTCCCCTTCGCCCGCAGTGGGATATGTGATGGTATCTACCTCGTGATCTCCGTCGTCGGTGTAGCGACTAAGCATAAGCATGAAGTTTCCGCTGTCTGCATATAGTGCCAGTTCGTAGACTCCGACCTCAGGCACGGGATCTTCACTCAGGCTAACAGTTCCGCTCATTGCCGAAAATAGCTGCAGCGCAGCGTCAATCTCTTCATTGGAAGGATCATTCCGAACTCGCAGCTGCGTGCGCGCAGTATCCGAACTTACGTAGAATCCGGCTAGTTTCACGATTCTTCTCTCTGATTGAGCGCATACCCTGGGTCCAATAGTAGGTCTTTGGTAGACCGGTCTTGTTGTCAACCGCTCTGACACTAAGGGAATTCAAGCCAGCAGCCTGGGCCGCCGCAGCGATGTCGCCCTTACAGAATCCGCAGACGTCTTTTCCGGAGACAGAGATGCTCATGTCCGCACCGACCGCAAGCCCAGCATCATGCACCTTCTGGATATCCTGCTCGCCGGGAGAGACTTCGCCACGATCCGAAAATTGGATTAGTCACGATGATTTCGGTCGCCATAGGCCCAGGATCTTCAAGTCGCAAAGAAGCTCAGATGCCCCGTCGGCATCAAGGAGTTGATGGATCCCGTTCTCTCCAACACGATCGAGAAGCTGCGCAGCGCGAGACAGCTGAAGCTCGCGTATTTTTGGCGGCTCTCGTCCGGCTGCAGAGATAAGGCAAAAAACTTCGAGCATTAGGTTCTCAATGTCGGAGTCGAATACCCCGTCAAGCTGGTCACGTGCAAAGCCTGCCGACGTCTCGCCTTCAATCCAACCACGAGTTCCCATTGCTTTGACCCTGCAATACTCATACGCCAATCCCAAGAACTCATCTCGCAACTGGGCGTATCCATAACGATTGCTTTCCACGCTCTAGTTCCTCGGGGGACAGTCTTCTGCAACGTCCTGCAGCGATTCAATGGTGAGGGTGCCACCGGTCTTGATGTCGATCCGGTCGGCGGTTGCGGTGGCGCCGCGCAGGGTGGTGTCACCCTCCGTAATGCGCCTAGCGTGAAGACACACAGCAGTGCCAGTTCAGTTGCTCACCTTGCAATTTCCACCATCTGACCGCCTTGTTGGAATTCAGCCTTCAGGCATTGGACCTACGAACCTTAGTCCATGCTCGTCCCTGACTGCATAAAGAGTCTCGAACTGGAATGACAAGATGAACTTGAATGGATGTGACGCCGCATAGCAACGGACAAATTCAGAGATGTCCTCCCAACTCTCATGAAGGCTATCTGCTCGGTAGTGAAAGGACCCCCGGACGCCGACGCGCCAATCCACTTCCACTACGTCGACCAGCACTTCTTCCGGTGAAGCGTCGTACCGGAACATGAACTGACAGTGTGATCTGTTGAAGAAGCCAGAAACGTCACCGTCGATGGGCTCCATCTGGGTGTCCATGGCCGCCAAGGTGCTTGAAATGCCTTGAATGCTCGCACCAGTCTCGATCTCAATCCACATTGTAAGACTCACTGGCCAACCCTTACCACGTTGATCTCTCCACTTTTCATGATGCACACCGCCCTATGGCTTGGGACCGGATTAGCACGAAGAGCTCCTTCCAGCTGCGAGATGGTGATCACAGAATCCTGTAAGTTCAGCACGATAGTGGGCGCCTGCTTCTCTACTTTTATCTCGAATCGTCTTGAGGACAGAGATCGGACTATTGGTGATTGGGGAGAAGACATCGGCGATCTGCCCGTCCATTTTCAGACCGGAATTGGCTTTATTTCTCTTGGAATTGAGCAATTGCTCAACATCTTCATCGAACTTTGCGAGCGCCATTGCCGCCTCGCTCTGTCGATCAATCGCGCGCACATGATCCGGAGGCGTTCCTTGGCAGGCTACGCTGGTGGCGAAATTTTTTCAGCCAACAGCCTCAGTGCAGCCCCGACCAACTACTCGTCCAGGCGATGCTCCTCTTCCTTCTTCTTTGCCAGATCGATCGCGTCCAGCCAGTCCGTCCACATGGCGGGATCATTGGGAGTACCGTCACCCCACAGGAAGCTCGAGATCGAGCTCATTACATCAGAGAGGGAGTCGGCGCCGCCGCCCCTGTCGTAGTACCTTTGAAGGAAAATTACCATCGCTCTATATCCAATCTCGGTGGTAATTGGATCTTTGTTGTTTAGCATTGCAACGGTCGCTTTCTTTGAAGTGGCTTAACAGGAGAGGAATGACCTGTGTCTGAATGATAGACCGCGGGAGTCTTGGTTACGCCAACGTAACGCACAGCTCCCCCCTGACACCTACCCATACTCGTGATCCATCAGGCCTTTGATGCTTGCATCTGCAGCTGCGCCGACTTGGGCAAGTCTGACTAAGGCGATGGAAGCGACATGGCGAACGTAACTCGCTCGAGGCGCTCTCCCTCGAGGAAGCCATCGATAACAAGGGGCTAGCAATTCACCTCGTCCGGAAAGGTCTGGCCGAAAGAGCCTCTTCGATTGGGCCTCAACGAGCATTGGTTTCCGACATTGCTTCATGCCCGTACCAGCATCGAAAGCTGGCGGCGCGACTACAACGAAGAAAGACCCAAGCGAGCGCTTGGCGGGCAAACACCCGCCCAGTACGCCGCGCAGTTGGCGGCGAGGAAAGATAACATCAGCAACGGACTCTAAACCCGCCCGCTACTGAAGTCGGGGGGACGTCGGCACTACCGAGGCTTTCTGTTCCACCGTGATCGCAACCCGTTCAGTTCTACGGACAAATCACCACTCTGAAACAATTCCTGGAACAAGCTCAACGCGTGAGAGATGTCTGAGCTAACGGTCCTCGCGTCCCACTCATCATCGCCGAACCTTTCTGTGCCGCTGAACGGCCGGTCTTCCGGCTCCCACCATTCGAGCAAGTCCAGCTTAGGATCGGCTGATCGTGTCAATGCGACAAGTCTGTACTTCCCACCAATCGAGTTCATCGTAAGTTGCTTTACCAATCCGGCGCCTGGTGTGAGGACACGCAGGTCTACGAATCCGCCCTTTTCGAATGTCAGGTGCAATGCCGATTCGATGCGACTCCACACTGGCCTCTCGGTCACCGTAGCACCGTTACCCGCAGATCTGTCGTAGGCGCACAGCTGTACGACAAACCCAGAATCAACCACGTTAGTTGTCATTCGACCCAACCCCTTCCTCGAATCCACAGGAATAGGCGACCGCGCACCGTATCAACAACCTGGAGGCTATTCAATCCAGAGCGTTCTGCCGCCGTCGACAGGTTGCTTTGGCAATAGGAACAGACTGCCTCGCCTCGAACGACTATGCTCATGTTCTGCCCCCGCGTCAGCCCTGCATCGAGAGCCTGCTGGATCAGCCCGATCTCCGCATGTGCATTTGCCATCGTGGAGTTTGGATCACCGGGCGGAACAGTATCTGAAATTAGGGTTCGCTTACTTCCGTCGGCCAGCTCTGACGGCCTTGCTGTCTGATTTGTGTCAAATAGCGTTCGCCCTCCTATCGTGCTCTGTCGGTGCCGCGTGCGCTGCCGTTGAACACGGACTTGCCGGCGTTGAAATAGAACAGGTCGCTGATCCCGGCCAGGTTGTCCAGCGATACCGTGGCACCGGCCTGCAGCTTGCCGGTGGAGGTGCTGCCGGCGTCGTCCAGGGTCAGGTTGAGGCGCACGGGCGCGCGCTGGCTCCAGCTGATGACCAGGTCGCTCTCACCGGGCCGGGCCTGCTCGACTTCCTGCGGCGGTGCGATCTGGATGTCCACCGTTGCGGTCGGCACGCGCTGCAGGTTTTCCAGCGCCTGTTCGATGTCGCGCAGGTTGAGCAGGTCGCCGGGGCCGACCGCCAGTGCGTTCCACAGCGCCGGGGTGCGTCCTTCGCCGGTGGCAAAGCGGACCGCGTGGATGCGGCCGGGCACCACCGTGAGCGTGAGCGTGCCGGTCTTCAGGTCCTGCGGTGCGGCAAGGATGCGGGTGGTGACGAAGCCGCGGGCGGTGATCGCGTTCTGCACCCGCTTCATCACGATGTCCACGCCACCGGTGCCGAGCCAGCGCCCGGTGGCGCGGTCGTTGCGCGGATCGGCGGCCTTCAGCGCCCAGCCGAAGCGTTCGGCCAGTTCACCGTCGAGCACGATGTGGTTGATGGTGAAACAGGGCGATTCGTCGACCGGCAGGCGACCGACGGCTTCTTCCGGGGCTGCCTGCAGGCGCACGTCAGGCGTGGTTTCCTGCTGCTCGCGCAGCACACGCTCACGCTCCTGCTGGCGCAGCAGTTCCTGGTCTGACGGCCCCGCCACCTGTGCACCGGCGGCAGCCGGCAGGCAGGCGATTGCCACGGCCACGGCCAACGGCCAGCGCAGCGCACGGCTGCGTTCGATACGTCCCTGATCCACGTTCACGCGCTTCCCTGGCAGAAAATTCTGAAGCCTCCGATCCTGAAACGGCCGGCGGGCGGCGAACTTTAAAGCAACCCTGCGATCCGAAACAGCTCTGAATCCTCCCTTTCGTTTGTAGGAAAACTACGCATCGCGCGTGAAAGTGAGACATCGCCCGGGTGGTGCGCGGGCATAAAAAAACCGGCGGTCCGAAGACCGCCGGTCGCAACGTCAATGATCAACGCGCGTTACCGCAATGGTGTAGCCCCGAAGAAACTGTGAAGTCGATCAGACCTCGTAGGCAGACTCGCCGTGCGAGGTGACATCCAGGCCGGTGCGCTCGGCTTCCTCGGTCACCCGCAGGCCGAAGACCAGGCGTACCACCAGCAGGATGGCCACGGTCACCACGGCGCACCAGACGATGGTGAAGCCCACGCTGACCAGCTGCACCCATACCTGGTGGCCGATGTCGAGGTCGGCCTTGGTGCCGCCCAGCGACTGCGCGCTGAACACACCGGTGAGCAGCGCGCCGACAATGCCGCCCACGCCGTGCACGCCGAACACGTCGGCGGTGTCATCCACCTTGAGCAGGCGCTTGAGGCCGGTGACGCCCCACACGCAGACCACGCCGGTGACCAGGCCGATTACGATCGCGCCCAGCGGACCCACGGTGCCGCACGCCGGGGTGATGCCGACCAGGCCGGCGACCGCACCGGACGCCGCGCCCAGCGCGGACGGCTTGCCCTTGCTGACTGCTTCGACCAGGGTCCAGCCCAGCACCGCGGCGGCGGTGGCGAGGATGGTGTTGATGAAGGCCAGCGATGCCACGGTGTCGGCGGCAGCAGCCGAGCCGGCGTTGAAGCCGAACCAGCCCACCCACAGCAGCATCGCGCCGATGTAGGTGAACGGTACGTTGTGCGGCTTCAGCGCGGTCTGGCCGTAGCCGATGCGCTTGCCGACGAAGTACGCCGCGACCAGGCCGGCCACGCCGGCGTTGATGTGCACCACGGTGCCACCGGCGAAGTCGATTGCGCCCATCGCACCCAGGTAACCGCCGCCCCACACGATGTGGGCCATCGGGATATAGCTCAGGGTGAACCACAATGCCGAGAACAGCAGCACCGCCTTGAACTTGATGCGCTCGGCGAACGCACCGACGATCAGCGCGGTGGTGATGCCGGCGAAGGTGGACTGGAACGCTACGAACAGGTAGTCGGGCAGGCCCTTGATCGGCGTGTTGCCCACCGAGTCCGGGGTGAAGCCCTTGAGGAAGGCGAACTGGGTGAACGAGCCGAAGAACTGATTGCCTTCGCTGAACACCGCGCTGTAGCCGTAAGCCACCCACAGCATCAGCACCAGCGAGAACACCACCAGGATCTGGCTGAGCACCGAGAGCACGTTCTTGGAACGCACCAGGCCGCCATAGAACAGTGCCAGCCCGGGCACCACCATCAGCAGCACCAGCAGCGTGGACGTCAGCATCCAGGCGACATCGCCGCGGTCGAAGCTGGGCGCGGCCGCTTCTGCGTCCGCTGCAGCGGCAGGCGCCGCGTCGGGCGAGGGCAGTGGCTCGACGGCGACGGTTTCGGTCGGGGCCGGCGACACCTGGGCCTGTGCGTGCGCGGTGCCGGAGAAGGCACCCACGGCCAGCGCGCTGAACAGCATCAACAGGCACACGGCGTGGAACCGGGCCTGCCATCCGGTGAACGAGGAAGTCTTCATTGGGGGGCTCCGAGTGGGGTTAGAGCGCGTCCGCGCCGATTTCGCCGGTGCGGATGCGGATGACCTGTTCGACGGCGGTGACGAAGATCTTGCCGTCGCCGATCTTCCCGGTCCCGGCGGCGGTCTGGATGGCTTCAACCACGGCATCCAGGCGTTCGTCGGTGACGACCGTTTCGATCTTGATCTTGGGCAGGAAATCGACGACGTACTCGGCGCCGCGATACAACTCGGTGTGGCCCTTCTGGCGGCCGAAGCCTTTCACTTCGGTCACGGTGATGCCCGACACGCCCGCATCGGAGAGGGCCTCGCGGACCTCGTCGAGCTTGAACGGCCGGATGATGGCGGAGATCAGTTTCATGCGCATGTCCCGATGGTGGATGGAACCGGCCCGAAGACGCAGGCCGATGTCAGGTCAACCGGCGGCCACTTGCACATGGCCGCCGGTCGTTGCGCCGGACGTTGCATGGACCGCGATGACGCGGGAGGGAGGTGTGGCCCATGCTGCGCGTCCGGTCTCTCTTTTCCCCTGGTGGTGCGGCAGAAGCAGCCGACTAACAGTCGGCTCTACCGGGTGGTGCGTGCGGATGGCCGCGTGGTGCGTGCGGAATGCCGCGTGGTGCGTGTTGCCGCGTCGTGGCTCCCCAGCCGTGGCGCGTTGGTGCAGAAGCGGTGGCGATGCAGAAGGTGGGAGGGAAGTCCTTCGGCATCGCCACCTGTTGCTCAGACCGCGTAGTACATCTGGTACTCGAGCGGGTGGGTGGCGGCGCGGAAGCGGGTCACTTCCTGCATCTTCAGCGCGATGTAGCCGTCGATGAAGTCGTCGGTCATCACGCCGCCGGCCTTGAGGAACTCACGGTCCTTGTCCAGCGCTTCCAGCGCCTGGTCGAGGCTGGAACAGACCTGCGGGATCAGCTTCTCTTCTTCCGGCGGCAGGTCGTACAGATCCTTGTCGCTCGGTGCGCCCGGGTCGATCTGGTTCTTGATGCCGTCCAGGCCGGCCATCATCAGCACGGTGAAGGTCAGGTAGCCGGACTGGATCGGATCGGGGAAGCGCATTTCAATGCGGCGCGCCTTGGGGTTGGACACCCACGGAATGCGGCACGAGGCCGAGCGGTTGCGGGCCGAGTAGGCCAGCATGACCGGGGCTTCGAAGCCCGGGACCAGGCGCTTGTAGCTGTTGGTGCCGGAGTTGGCGAAGGCGTTGATGGCCTTGGCGTGCTTGAAGATGCCGCCGATGTACCACAGCGCCATCTGGCTCAGGCCACCGTAACCGTCGCCGGAGAACAGGTTGGTACCACCCTTGGACAGCGACTGGTGCACGTGCATGCCGCTGCCGTTGTCGCCGACGATCGGCTTGGGCATGAAGGTGGCGGTCTTGCCGTTGCGGTGGGCGACGTTCTTGATCACGTGCTTCATGCGCAGCAGTTCGTCGGCCTTCTGCACCAGGGTGCTGAACTTGGTGCCGATTTCGCACTGGCCGGCGGTGGCCACTTCGTGGTGCTGCACTTCCACTTCGATGCCGACCTGTTCCAGGGTCTTGCACATTTCAGCGCGCAGGTCGTGCAGCGAATCGGTCGGCGGAACCGGGAAGTAGCCGCCCTTCACTGCCGGGCGGTAGCCACTGTTGGCACCGTCGTACTTGTCGCCGGTGCTCCAGGCGGCTTCTTCGGATTCAATCTTGAAGAAGGTGTTGCCCATGTCGTTGGCGAAACGGACCGAGTCGAAGATGAAGAACTCCGGCTCCGGCCCGAAGAAGGCCTGCTCGGCGATGCCGGAGGACTTCAGGTAGGCCTCGGCGCGCTTGGCGATGCCGCGCGGGCAACGACCGTACGGCTGCATGGTGGCCGGGTCGAGGATGTCGCAGGTGATCACCAGGGTCGGGTGCTGGTAGAACGGATCGACGTAGGCGCTGGACGGGTCCGGCAGCAGGACCATGTCGGACTCGGCGATGCCCTTCCAGCCGGCGATGGAGCTGCCGTCGAACATCTTGCCTTCTTCGAACAGCGACGGTTCCACGATGCTGACCGGGAAGGTGACGTGCTGCTCTACACCACGCATGTCGACGAAACGCAGGTCGATGAACTCGATCTGGTTGTCCTTGATCAGCTTCTCAACGTTTTCCACGGACATCAGTGAAACCTCGGATGGGTAATTGCCTGTGTTGGATGAAGCAATCCCCGTGCCAACTTTTTGCGACGCACAAGTGGTTGATTTCACACGGCGTGCACTGCGACGGGCGCTGAACAGAGTGCACCAATACGGTGCAATGACCGCACCACGCACACAATTGGTGCGGCGGTTGATGTTTTATGATCCCCAGCAGCCGGGCGTGGTCCGGTACAACCTACCCTGCCGGGCAGCGCCCGGCGCCGACGAGTTTTACGATGTCCGACCTGTTCTCCGCCCTGCTGTTGGGCATCCTTGAAGGCCTTACCGAATTCCTGCCGATCTCCAGCACGGGCCACCTGCTGATCGCCCAGCACTGGCTGGGCGCCCGCTCGGACTTCTTCAACATCGTGATCCAGGCCGGTGCGATCCTGGCCATCACCCTGGTGTTCCGCCAGCGCCTGTGGGCACTGGCCACCGGCCTGCACGACCGTGCCAACCGCGACTACGTACTGAAGCTGGGCACCGCCTTCCTGGTCACTGCGGTGGTCGGCCTGCCGGTACGCCTGGCCGGCTGGGAACTGCCGGAGACGGTCACGCCGATTGCCTGGGCCCTGATCATCGGCGGCATCTGGATGATCCTGGTGGAAATGCGCGCTGCGCGGCTGCCGGACCGCGATGAGGTGACCTGGAAGGTGGCGGTGCTGGTTGGCCTGGCCCAGGTGGTAGCCGGCGTGTTCCCGGGTACCTCGCGATCGGCCGCGGCCATCTTCATCGCCATGCTGTTCGGACTGAGCCGGCGTGCGGCGGCCACGGAATTCGTGTTCCTGGTCGGCATTCCCACCATGTTCGCCGCCAGTGGCTACGCGTTCCTGGAACTGGCCAAGGACGGCAAGCTGGCCACCGAGAACTGGACCGACGTCGGGGTGGCCTTCGTTGCCGCCGTCGTCACCGGCTTCGTCGTAGTGAAGTGGTTGTTGGGCTACATCAAGGCACACCGCTTCACCGCGTTCGCGTTCTACCGCATCGCGCTGGGCGCTGGGCTGCTGCTGTTCCTGCCTGCCGGTAACTGAACGGCCCACCGCCGCTGCAACCCCACCGGGGCCGCTGCCGCGTTCTTCCCCGGGTTCCCAAGGAGATGTCCATGAAAACCACCCGCAAGCTGATGCTGACCCTGCCGCTGGCCCTGCTGGCCGCGTGCAGCAACCCGTCCACGGACGCCCCGGCCGTGTCCGGTCGCGACGACCTGGCCCCGGCGCCGACCGCGGCCGCCGACCAGAAGGCGGTGGCGCAGCTGGATGCGCAGCGCCTGCAGGGCAACCACTGGGTGCTCGACAGCGCCACCGACGCCAGCGGCAAGCGCATCGATGCGCTGTTCGCGCGCGCCGACAAGCCGGTGACCCTGGATTTCGTCGACGGCCGCCTGGCGGTCAGCAACACCTGCAACCGCATGGGCGGGGGCTACACCCTGGCCGACGGCACGCTGACCGTTTCGCCGATGGCCTCGACCATGATGGCCTGCACCGACCAGGCGCTGATGGCGCTGGACAAGGCGGTGGGTTCGCGGCTTGAGGGGGCGCTGAAGACCGAGCTGGGCGCCGAAGGCCAGCTGACCCTGCGCACCGCCGCGGGCGACGTGCTGGTGTTCAGCCCGCAGCCCACGGCTGAAACCCGCTTCGGCGGCCCGGGCGAAACGGTGTTCATTGAAGTGGCCGCGCAGACCAAGCCCTGCCCGCACCCGATGATCCGCGACAAGCAGTGCCTGCAGACGCGTGAGATCCAGTTCGATGACAAGGGGATCAAGCAGGGCACGCCCGGCGCGTTCGAGAATTTCTACGACGTGATCGAGGGCTACACGCATGAAGCGGGCACGCGCAATGTGCTGCGGGTGAAGCGCTTCAACGTGGCCAACCCGCCGGCGGATGCGTCGTCGAAGGCGTATGTGCTGGACATGGTCGTCGAGTCCGCGACCGAGAAGTAAGCCGGGAGCGGGCGGCCAGCACGTCGCCCGTTCAACATCGTACCGACCAACGGTCGGTACCTACCTGCGTACGAACGGTAGGTGCCGACCGTTGGTCGGCACGCCGTGGATCACGCCAGCGCCGGGTTCAACGTGTACGTGCCGTGCAACGCGGCTTCGGCCAGCACGTGGCCGTGCATCGCCTTGTGCACGTCGGCGGCAGTGAACCGGGCGGGCAGGTCGAGCGTGGCAACGTCCAGCGCGAACAGACGGAAGAAATAGCGGTGCACGCGCGCGTCGTTGAACGGCGGGTATGGGCCATCGTAGCCGAGGTAATCCCCGGCCATGTCCGGGTTGCCGGCGAACCAGCCAGTGAAATCGTTCAGGCCCTGGCGCGCACCGGCCGGACCCGCCGGGTGCGCTTTGCCTTTCGCAGTGAAGCCATCGCTGCAGCTGCCTTCTGCGATCTCGCGCAGCTCGGCCGGAATGTCGGCCATCGCCCAGTGGGTGAAGTCGGCACGCGGCTGGTCGGCGGGCACGCTGCAATCGGTCCGGCCGACCGTTCCGGGAACGGTGGGAACGTCGGGGTCGATACACAGCAGGGCGAACGAGCGGGTGCCGGCGGGCACCTCGCTCCAGGCCAGGGCCGGGTTGCGGTTGGCGGCGAAGCCGTTGGCGTCTCCGGCGGCGAAGCGGCTGTCGATCGGTGCGCCATTGCGCAGGCCGGTACTGGTCAATTTCATTGCTGCACGCTCCTCAAGCTTCGACATAGCCGAGCCGCACCGCGACCGGGGTGAGCTGGTCGAACGCAGCCGACAGGACATCGCGGTAATTGCGCCAGTGGCCGGCCGGGAAGCGCGCCGGGCCCAGCGTCTGCGCGGGCGGGAAGTTCACCCCGAACAGGCGGCCAAGATGGTCGGCCATGGCCGCCGGGTCGTTGCCGATGTCGTCGATGCGGACCAGCGCATGCGGGTACAGGTCCTGTTCGTGCAGGGTGGCGACCTGGGCGAGCGCCCGCACCAGCCATTCGGTCGCTTCGTTGACCGAGGTCACCGCGAACGGTGCCGGCGCGCCATGCGCCAGCCACTCCAGCAGCATGTCGCGCGGATCGCGCACCACCAGCAGCAGCCGGCCCTCGGGCAGCTGCGGGCGCAGTGCCCACAGCAGCGCGTTGTCCCACCACAGCAGCCAGTCGATGACGTTGGCATCAGCCAGGCCGCGCGCCGGGAGCTGCGCGCGCCACTGCGCCAGCATCTGTTCCGGGGTGAGCTTGCCGGTGGAGAGGTCCTGCAGCGCGTGGTAGCTCTGGAAGGCGTCATCCGGCGGATTGGCGCCGAAGCGATCGCCGCGCAGCACCTGGCTGGCCGCAGCGATCGCGGCGATCACGCGTTCCACGCCCGAGCCCGGTGCGCCCCACACGAACATGGGACGCGCGCCGACACCTTCGGCAACCTCCCCCATCTCCGGCCAGCTCAACGGCGCCTTGGCCTGCGGCGGCAGCGGCAGGCGCGTGGGCGCTTCACTGGCATGCAGGCTGGTCCAGGTCGCCAGTGCGGCATCGCGCTGCCCGGCGCGGTCCTGGACCGAGCCGAGCCACGCACGCAGGCCCGGTTGAGCTTCGGCCGGCGCCTGCGCGATCAGTGCCTGCACGTGCGCCACGGCAGCGGCGGGATCGCGCGCCAGCAGCGCATCGACCACCCGCGTTTCGCCACTGCCACGGCCCGGTTCAAGGGCGATGATGCGGCGGGCCACGGCTTCGGCGGCGTCTGCCTCACCGGCCATGTCATGCACGCGCATGCGGGTTTCCAGCGCCGCCAGGTGGCCCGGCATGGCCGCCACCCAGCGGTCGGCCACGGCGGCGGCATCGCTGCCACCGACCGGGTCGATCGACAGGCGCGCCAGCCACAGGTTGTGCTCCTGCGGGTGCGCCGCCAGCGCCGCGTCCAGGGTCTCGCGCGCCTGCTGCTCGCGGCCCAGGCGCTGCCAGGCCATCAGCAGCAGTTGCAGGGTCTGGCGGTCGGCGGGGGATTGCTCGAACACCGGCAGCAGGTGCTCCAGTGCCTGCAGCGGCCGCCCGGACTGCAGCTCCAGTTCGCCGGCCAGCCGGCGCATGGCCGGGGTTGCGGTGTCCGGGTTGTCCAGTACCTGGCGCAGGGTGTCGGCCGCGC
This sequence comes from uncultured Stenotrophomonas sp., assembly GCF_963519925.1. NCBI lineage: Bacteria > Pseudomonadati > Pseudomonadota > Gammaproteobacteria > Lysobacterales > Lysobacteraceae > Stenotrophomonas > uncultured Stenotrophomonas sp. Next base: position 23,502 of record NZ_CAUQPH010000047.1, read on the forward strand.
CCTCGGTATTGCCCTGGCGCAATGCAAGCTGCACCAGCAGGCCCTGCAGCGAGGTCAGGCCGGGATTGAGTTCCAGCACGCGGCGGAACGCCTGTTCGGCGAAGGCCAGCATGCCCTTGCCCAGGTAAGCGAAGCCCAATGTATAGACGATGCGCGGGTCGTTGGGCAGCGCCTGGCTGGCCGCCGACAGCAGTGCCAGCGCGCGCTCGGCGTCATTGCGGCGCAGCGCGACCATGCCCTGCAGCGCGATGACTTCCGGGTTGCCGTCGTCGACCCGGGCGGCGGTGCGGGTGATCCGCTCCGCCTCGTCCACGTCGTTGCGCGACAGCGCCAGGTGGGCCTGCATCAGGTAGGCCGCCAACTCATTGGGATTGAGCTCGGCGGTGCGGTCCAGCGCCGAGCCGGCGGCGTCGAACTGGCGCAGGGCCAGCAGCAGGCCGGCGTGCTGCAGGTGCATCTCGGCATTGTCCGGAGCCAGTTCCAGGCCGCGCTGCAGGCTGGCCAGGGCGGCGTCGTGCTGGCCCTGCTGCTGCAGCGCCAATGCCAGCAGGCGGTGCGCCTGCGGCTGCTCCGGTTCGGCCTGGATCCATTCGCGCGCCAGCTGCGCGGCTTCGTCCGCTGCGTTGCGGCGCAGGGCTTGGAGAATCGTGTCTTGCATGACGGTCCAGCTCGGGGTCAAACCCCGATTGTAGAACACCGGCGGCGCTGCGCCGGGGCGCCCCTCAGCGCAGCGCTTCCAGGCCCAGGCGCTGGGCCACCCAGCGTTCGGAGAAGCCGTCGCCGCGCCAGTTTTCCAGGAAGCCGCAGTGGCCGCCCCACGGCGCGATCTCCAGTCGGGCATGCGCCGGCAGGCGCCAGCCGTCGAAGGTGGCGTAGGGAATCACCGGGTCGTCCTGGGCCATCAGGATGTCGGCCGGTATCTCCAGGCCGGCCAGGCGATCGCCGGCGATCGAATAGCCGTCGAAGTAGTCCTGCAGGGTGCCGAATTCGGTGTGGTGCTCGACCAGCCACGCGGTCAGCGCGCGGATGTCCAGCTTCAGCACGCGGTCGTCCCAGTCGCCCAGCTCGGGGAACAGGTCGCGCTTGCGGCGCAGCGAGCCGGTCCACTTGCGGCGGAAGTACCAGTCGTACATCGCCGGGCCGTTCTCGATGCTTTCCATGGTGATGGCCGGGTCCAGCACCGGGCATACCGAGGCGACCCGGCGCAACGGCACCCCGGCCGAGGGCGCCCGCAGCGCCAGCCGCAGCACGAAGTTGCCGCCCAGCGAGTAACCGGCCGCCACCAGCGGCAGCTGCGGCCAGCGTGCGGCGATGTCGCCGGCGGCCTGCACCACTTCATCGATGCGGTTGGAGTGGAAGATGCCGGGATTGAGATGGTGGGTGTTGCCGTGGTCGCGGAAGTTCAGCCGCACCACGTCGTACCCGGCGTCGAGCATGCGCGCGGCGGTCATGCGCATGTAGCTGGACTCGGAACTGCCTTCCCAGCCGTGCAGCAGCAGCGCCATGCCGACCGGTTCACGCCCTTCGATGCGGCTGTGCCAGCCCTGCAGGCGCACGCCTTCGCCCCCGTCCAGGATCAGTTCGTCGGTGACCGCGCCGGTGGCCGCAAGCAGCGCGAGCCCGCGCTGCATGCGCATGCGGCTGGAGCTGAGCATCGACTGCAGGTGCGGGTTGCGCAGCCAACGCGGCGGACAGTAGTCGGCAGCGGTCAACATGGCGCTAGGGCGCGGTCATGGCCGCCACGATGCGCGCACGCGAGGTTTCCGCGATGCGGCGACGGCCTTCCAGGTCGTGGCTGCCAATGGGCGCGAGGAAATGTACCTCGGCCCGCCGTGCCGGTTCCCCAAGCAGGCGCAGGAAGTTGGCGAAGAAGCTCTCGCGGGCGCCGAATGCAACGATGGTCTGTGCATTGCCCCGCTCGCCATAGCGCAGCGCCACCGGTTGCACCGGAACATGGGTTTCCACCGCGGCCTGGAAGATGCGGGCGTGGAACGGCCCGACGTCCTGGCCGCCGCGGGTGCGGCCTTCGGGGAACACGCCCACCGCCTTGCCTTCCTGCAGCCGTTCGACCATGACCTGCATGACCCCGCCCAGCGATTCGGTGCTGCCACGCTGGTGGAAGATGGTCTGGCCACGTGCGGCCAGCCAGCCCACCACCGGCCAGTCGGCGATCTCGCGCTTGGCCACGAAGCCCATCATGCGCTGGCTGTGCAGCATGCAGATGTCGACCCAGCTGACGTGGTTGGCCACGAACAGCACCGCGCCCGGCAGCGGCGTACCGATGCGGTGCAGGCGGAAGCCGAAGATCCACATCAACCCGGCGGACCAGGTGTTCACCAGCAGGTGCTCAAGCGTACGACTGCCCACGCGCAGGTTTCCCCACGGCGGCAGCATGCCGATCAGCAGCAGCGGCAGGAACAGCAGCAGGTGGATGAGCAGCAGGGGAACGCGGTACAGATAACGGCATACGCGCGCCACGCCGCCACGCGAGGCCGAAGGGGGGGAAGTCATCCGCGAACGATACCCCAGCGCTGCGGGGTCTGCCAGCGGACCGGACGCAATGACCGGCCGATGCCCGGCCAACCGCCAGCGGGGGTCAAGGACGGACCGCCGGCACCACCGCGAGGGTCAGCCGCGAGGTGCAGACCAGCTTGCCGGCCTCGTCTTCGATGCGGATGTCCCACACCTGCGTGCTGCGGCCCACGTGTACGGCCCGCGCGGTGCCGGTGACGGTACCGCCGCGCTGGGCACGGATGTGGTTGGCGTTGATCTCCAGCCCCACGCAGACCTGCTGGGTGGTGTCCACGCACAGATTGCCGGCACTGCTGCCCAGGGTTTCGGCCAGCACCACCGAGGCGCCGCCATGCAGGATCCCATATGGCTGGCGGGTGCGCGCGTCGACCGGCATGGTCGCGCTGACCCAGTCCTCGCCCGCGGCAGTGAACACGACGCCCAGGTGTTCGATCAGGGTGTCGCGGCTGAGCGCGTTGAGCGCCTCGATCGAAACCGGTTCGCGGAATACCTGGGCCATGCGGTGTCTCCGTGCAGCGAAAAGAAATTACAGGATGGGAACCAGGCCGGCGCCGAACGCGGTGAGCATGCGTACCAGCAGCCACTTCGGGCCGACATTGACCTCGGGGAAGTCGCCCACGGCGGTGTAGCAGCTGTGGAACGCAGGGTCCTGCCGACGCAGCGGTTCGGGGCAGTCCGGACCCGGCTGGAATTCGTAGTCGGTGGCGTAACGCCACGGCCAGAAGTCGAGCACCGGCAGCGCTTCGGAGGCCTTGCCCACGCTGTAGTTCAGGCCCGACAGCACCGGCGGCTTGGTGCGCGGCGCCACCACCCAGGAGTTTCTGGGGTGGATGTCGCGCAGGATGCTCTGCGCCAGCGCTTCAGCGAAGGCGGGGTCGTCGATGATGACCGCACCTTCAGTGTTGTAGTTCTCGCTGCGCGGATCGAAGTTGTGGGTACCGATCACGCCGATTCGGCGGTCCACCACCAGCGACTTGGCGTGCAGGCCCATGCGCGCGCCGCTGCGGGTCACCGGCAACGGCTTGTTCACCGCCTTGGTGCCCAGGAACGAGGGGCGGGTTTCGGCGCGCAGCACGCGGCGTTCCACCACGCTGCCATCGGTACGCCGGCGCGCGGCCGGGCCGGGGGTGGGCTGGGGCCGCACGTCCCC
>NZ_CAUQPH010000048.1:0-26318 GCF_963519925.1 uncultured Stenotrophomonas sp.
GTACGTGGGTGGCCAGCAGGTGGGATGGCCCGCGCTGGCGGTGCTGCTGCCGGCCATTGCGCTGCTGGCGCTGTGCAGCTGGAAGCTGTTGCCGGCCGGTACGCTGCGGCTGCGCCGCGGCCTGCCCAGCGTGATCGCGCTGCGCGGCATCGCGGCGTCGGCCTTCTTCGGTTGCGAAGCGTTCCTGCCGCTGCTGCTGCAGCGTGAGCGCGGGCTGAGCCCGCTGCTGGCGGGGGTGGCATTGAGCCTGGGCGCACTGGGCTGGTTCAGCGGCTCGTGGTTCCAGGGCCATGGCGGGCAGGGCCTGGCGCGTCGCCAACTGCTGATCGCCGGCGCGCTGCTGATATGCGCGGGCATCATCGGCACCGCGCTGGCGATCCAGCCGGGCGTGCCGCTGTGGCTGGCGCTGGCCGGATGGACATTGACCGGGCTGGGCATGGGCCTGATCTATCCCAGCCTGTCGGTACTGACCCTGTCGTTGTCGCCGCAGGCCGAACAAGGCGCGAATACCTCCGCGCTGCAGCTGAGCGAAGCGCTGGGCGTGGCCACCACGCTGGCGGTGTCGGGGTCGTTGTTCGCGTGGATGCTGTCGGTGGACGTGACCCTGGGCTACCTGCAGACGTTCGCGATCATGCTGCTGCTGGCCGCCGCCAGCGTGGTGGTGGCACGGCGGGTGTAGAGCCACGCCTTGCGTGGCTGCCTTTCGCCATGGTCCACGCAGCCACGCAGGGCGTGGCTCTACGGTTGGGGATCCACCTGTTCGAGGTCTTCGCGCAGGATGCGGCGGATTTCCAGTACCGCCTGCGGGGTTTCCTGCACGCTGTGGCCGGAGATGATCACCTTCTCCGACACCGCGCCCGGCAGGTGCGCGCTCCAGTATGGCACCAGGCCATCGTCGGACTGCTCCAGCGGCACGCTGGCCTTGCGCTGGGCGATGATCGAGTGGTACTTCAGCCCCGGCATGATCGGCAACGCGGCGGATGCCTTCACGAACGGGTCGCTGGCCTTGAGGTTGTCGATGCTGTTGGGGATCTGCAGCCGGGTCGCCTGCGCCGACTGCACTTCGGCCTGCTGCAGGGTCTGGAACACGTCCTCGAACTTGCCCAGCAGGGTGATCGGCAGGCGCACCAGGCGGCCGATGAAGCGCCCTACCCGGTTGCCAGCGATGTCGGTGCCCTTGTGTGGCGCGGCGATGAAGATCGCGCGCTCCACGTTGGGTTCCGCATCGAAATGCAGCAACGGCCCCAGCTTGGCCTGCACGCGCTTGAGCCGTTCGCCCTTCAGGTCGTAGTTGGCCAGCAACTGGTCCCAGAGGATTTCACCGGAATCGGTGACCAGCAGCCGCGCCAGCACGCCGCCCATGCTGTGGCCGATGAACACCATGTCCTTCGAGGCCGGCGCGGTGCCCTTCGGATCAAAATGACGGAGCGTGTTGTCGAACGCCTGGTCGATCTCGTAGCGGTTGAGCGCGATCGGCGCGTTGGTCGGGTAATACACCTGCCACACCTGGAAGTGTCGGCGCAGTTCCGGATCGCCCAGGATCTCGTTGGCCACGTTCACCCAGGCCTCCGGGCTGCTGCCCAGGCCGTGCAGCATGAAGATGATGCGGCGGTTCGGGTCCCACGGCTGCATCAGGTACATGTGCGGTCCGGCAATGCCCTCGCTCAGCCCGAACAGCGTACGCAGCGACTGCGTGGCGAACCCGGACTGCGCCAGCCACATGCCGTACGCCGCGGTGAAGTTGCCCGCCAGTGGCACTTTCTCGCCATGCAGGTCCACGCTTTCGGTGGATTCGGGCGAATACACGTCGAACAGCACCTGGGTGGTGTCCAGCACCTGCTGCAGGGTGTCGCCCTTGAAGCGCAGCAACGCGGTGGCGTTGATCGAGGACATTTCGCTGTACTGCGGAATCTCGACCTTCTCTCCGTCCACCGGCGCGACCAGTTTGGGCGGGTCCATCACCACCACCAGCTCGGCACCGAAACCATCGCGCCGGTAGGTGCTGCGCAGCCCGGCAAAGCTCACCGACGAGGCCGACACCATGGTGGTGGGGATGCTGGTCAGGCGCAGCGCGTCGAAGTCGGAGGTCAGCGTCCAGCGCTCGCCGGCCACCGCGGCATTGTAATCCTCGCCTTCCAGCGCGCTTTCGCGGCTGCGCTTGAACACCACCGTGGCGGTCTGCTCGGCGGCGTAGTTGTAGTAATCGCGCACCTGGGTCTGGCGGTCTTCGAACGCCCGGTCCGAAGGCGTGCGCCCGCTGAAGAACAGGTAGGCGTAGGCATACCGGGCTGCCTCGAGCCACGCATCCAGCGCCGCGTCGGACATCGGGGTCTTTTCACGATCCTTCGGTTTAGGGGTCAGCGCCAGCGCATTCTTCACCCACAACTCGGACAGCGCCGACAGCCGCTGCTCCTCCGGCAGGTCCGAGGTTTCCTTCAAGGTCTTTTCGCAGATCGCGATGTCCTTTTCGCACAACGCCACGTCCAGCCCGATCACGCTGAGCGTTTCCTGCGAGGCCATGCTGAAGCGACCCGAGGTGAGCACGTCGCCGCGCTTGTTGGCCAGGTAATCGGTTGGCGAGACCTGCTTCATGGTGACCATCGCACAGCCGCTCGAAAGCAGCAGCGCGACCACCACGGCCAGCATCGGCAGCTGCCGGAGCACCGCCCGGCTCATGGCTGCGACCCTGCGTCGATGCCGGGCACGCCCTGGCGGATTCGCTGCGAGAAGCGGGGGTCGTCGCCCGCCGCCCGCGCGCGGTCGGTGATCCGCCCGCGCGCCTTCAGCGTGGCGAAGTCCACGCCCGGGGCGAGCACGCCCAGGTCGCGCGCATATTCGGCGAAGTAGCCCGACGCAAGCAGCCGGTAATCCAGCGGCAGCCCCGGCGCGATCTGCCTGGCCAGTTCGTACACGATGGTGGTGCAGTTGCTGGTCAGCGTGTTGTAGAACGCGGGTGCGGCGTCCAGCCTGCGCGCTTCACCCAGGTAGGACACGAACAGTCCCTTGAGCTGTTCGGGGCTCATGCCGGCAAGGCGATAGAGGTAGACGTCCTCGCCACGCACGTTGCTGCGCACGCGCACGATGTCGGTTTCCTCGGCGGCCACCAGGGTCATTTCGAACTTGCGGAAGAATCCACCCAGTGCCGAGAACGATTCGCCGCGCTCCTTGCGGATCTCCAGCGAGAACACCAGCTGGCGGCCGTCGGCAAAGCCGAACGAGACCAGCGTGTGCGCGATCAGCGGGCCCATCCAGTAGGACAGCACCAGGTCGGCCGAGCGCAGCTGGTCCAGGTCGTATTCGCGGCGCTCCCAGCGCACGTCATGGTCGTCTTCGCTGCGCCAGGTGAAGTCGCGCACGTTGTCCAGCACCACCCGCGAGCCGTCGAACTCCACCACTTTCAGGCGCTGGGCAACGTCATCGGCCCACACGCGGTCCTGGCGTGGCGTGAGCAGCAGCCACCAGACGCCGCACAGCACGAGTGCGGCCACGAATACGGGTCCGGGCCAGCGGCCGCTACGGGCGCGCCCGACCGCGATCGCCGTGGTCAGCGAAAAACCGCCCCATGCCAGCAGCGCTACCCCCTTCAACCAGCCCGGGCCGGGCAGCTGGTAGGCCAGCAGGCCGGTCACCCACACTGCCGCGGCGAGCATCAGCGTCGCCAGCGCCCATCGTCCTGCTGTCTTCACACATCGATCCGTCGCTTGGTCGGGGCGCTAGTTAGCCACAAACGGATGTGTGGATCCTGTTTGCCTGTTCAGGAACGGAGTCCTGCGGCCGTCGGAGCCTCAGCGGCGGGGCGCGCCGACCTTCAGCCAGGGGGCCATGCCCCTGCGCGTGCGCGGCAGGGTGCGGCGGATCGGCAGCCGACGCGGCATGGGAATACCCACGCCCGGCGCAGCGCTGTCATCACGACGCAGATCCTCCGAGCGCTCCCCGACGAGCAGCGCCGCCATTTCCTCCAGCCCATTGCGCATCGCCCGGGCGGCAGTCTGCAGGGTATTCATGGGTTGTCTCCAGCGGCGGGGGGGGAGGGTCTACGTTAGGGACCAAAGCGCGCAGGGATCGTGCAGGGGATGTGGCAGGCACATGAAACCCACCTGCCATGCAGCTGAGAGTTATTTGCGTTCGCATCCTCACCTCCCGATAATCCGGGCCCTCACCCCCGGAATCCCCGCCATGCCTGCCCTGTCGCGCCGCTCGCCCCTCCTGCTGCTGGTCCCCACCCTGCTGGCGTCGGCCCTGGCCCAGGCCCAGGAGACCGGGCTGGACACCGCGCGGACCCTGGACGCGGTCCGCGTGGTCGCCGACAGCGCACGCACCGCCACCAAAACCGACACCCCGCTGACCCAGACCCCGCAGGCGATCAGCGTGGTCACCCGCGAACTGTTCAGCGAGCGCGGCGCGCAGAATCTGCAGGAAACCCTGCGTTACAGCGCCGGCGTCACCGCCGACGCCTTCGGGCTGGATACCCGCGGCGACGGCAGCAGCGTGCGTGGCCTGGACCCGGTCCAGTACGTGGACGGCCTGCGCCGCAGCTACGGCTTCAGCCCGCTGGCGCGGACCGAGGTCTACGGGCTGGAACGCGTGGAAGTCCTGCGCGGTCCGTCGTCGGTGCTGTACGGCGCCGGTGCGACCGGCGGCATCATCAATGCCATGACCAAGCGTCCCAGCTACACCGACCTGCACGGTGAGGTGGGGCTGCAGCTGGGCAGCTTCGACCGCAAGCACCTGCAGGGCGACGTGGGCGGCACCCTGAACGACGCCGGCACCCTGGCCGGTCGCGTGGTCGGCCTGGTCCGCGACAGCGGCATGCAGACCGACGAAATCGAGGACGATCGGATCTACCTCGCGCCCTCGATCAGCTGGCGCGGCGAGCGCAGCAACCTCACCGTGCTCACCAGCTACCAGCACGACCGAACCGCCTCGAGCCAGCAGTTCCTGCCGGTGGTGGCCACGCTCAACGCCCCGGCCGGTCGTCCGCGCCTGGACCCGTCCACGTTCCTCGGCGACAAGGACTTCGACAAGCTCGATTCGCGGGTGTACAGCGTGACCGCGCTGTATGACTTCCGCTTCAACGACAGCGTGAGCCTGCGCTCGTCGGTGCGCTACCTGGACGGCAGCACCGAGTTCCGCGAGCTGTACCCGGACGCATACAGCAATCCGCTGGACCCGTTCATCGACGCCGACAAGCGCGTGGTCAACCGCAACGCCTATGGCGTGCGCCCGGACGTGCGCTCGCTGACCAGCGACAACGCGCTGCAGTTCGATTTCGCCACCGGCGCCTTCCAGCACATGCTGCTGGCCGGCGTGGACTACAGCGACTACCGCGAGGAGGCACTGCAGCTGGATGCCACCCCGACCCCGATCGACATCTACGCCCCGGTGTCCAGCGGCGTGACCATCAATGGCTGGAACCGCCTGCCCGACCAGCGGACCACCCAGCTGGGTGTGTACGTGCAGGACCAGATCCGCTGGGCCGACCGCGTGTCTCTGGTGCTCGGCGCCCGCCTCGACCACGCGCGCAGCAAGACCGAGGGGCTGCCGAGCCAGACCGATAACGCCACCACCTGGCGCGCCGGCCTGATCGGCGAGATCGGTGCCGGCGTATCGCCGTACATCAGCTACAGCGAATCGTTCCTGCCGGTCACCGGCCAGGACGTCTACGGCAACGCCTTCAAGCCGATGCAGGGCGACCAGTGGGAAGGCGGCGTCAAGTGGCAGCCGGCCGCGAACATGCTGGTCACCGCCTCGGTCTACCGCATCACCGAAACCAACCGCCAGACCAACGATCCGGAAAACCCGCTCAACGTGGTGCAGACCGGCGAGATCGAGTCCAAGGGCGTCGAGCTGGAAGGCCAGTTCACCTTCGCCAACGACCTGACCCTGACCGCGGCGTATTCGCGCAACCGCGCCAAGGTGACCCGGAGCAACTTCGAGATGGAAGTGAACCAGCGCCTCAACGACACCCCGCAGGAGCTGTCCTCGCTGTGGCTGGCCAAGGGCTTCCAGCTTGACGACGTCTCGCGCCTGCGATTGGGCGTGGGTGGCCGCTATGTCGGCAACACCCAGTCGCTGGGCTTCGGCGGTTTCATCCGCACCCCGAGCTACACCCTGGTCGACGCATTGGCCGAGATCCAGGTCACCGACTGGACCATGGCGCTGAACATCACCAACCTGTCGGACAAAAAGTACTTCGCGCCCTGCCGCAATTTCGGTGACTGCTTCACCGGCAACCCGCGCACCGTGACCGGCACCATCAGCTACCGCTTCTAAACGGTTGTGCCGACCGTTGGTCGGCAACCGGGCCACCTTCATCTCCAGCCGCCGCCAGAGAACCCAATGCAACGTTCCACCATCAAAGCCTGGTTCCTGGTCCACAAGTGGACCAGCCTGATCTGCACGCTGTTCCTGCTGCTGTTGTGCATCACCGGCCTGCCGCTGGTGTTCGGCGAGGAGATCGCACACCTCAGCGAACCCCATGTCGACAACCCGCAGCCGCAGGCAGCGCACCGCGACCTGGACGCGCAGGTGCGCACCGCCCTGGCCCAATACCCCGGCAACGTGCCGCTGTTCGTTGGCTGGGACTGGGAAGGCAACACCGTCTACGTCAACACCGGCACCGAGCCGGCGACCCCGCCGCCGCAGATGAAAACCGCGCTGCTCGATGCGGCCAGCGGTGCAGTGCTGCCTGCGCCGCAGTTCAACGAAGGGGTGATGTATTTCCTGTACCGCCTGCACACCGACCTGTTCCTGGGCCTGCCGGGCATGCTGTTCATGGGCGCGATGGGCCTGCTGTTCGCGGTGGCGATCATCTCCGGCCTGGTCCTGTATGGCCCGTTCATGCGCCGCCAGCGCTTCGGCACCCTGCGCACCGGGCGCAGCCGCCGCCTGGCCTGGCTGGACCTGCACAACGTGATCGGGGTGGTGACGCTGGGCTGGGCGCTGGTGGTGGGCATTACCGGCGCCATCAACACCATTGCCAAGCCGCTGGAAACGGCATGGCAGAGCCAGCAGCTGGGCGAGTTCGCCGCTCGCTACGCCGGCCAGCTGCGGCCGACCACGCTGGCCCCGCTGCAGGCGGCGGTGGATACCGCGCGCGCCGCCGAGCCGGGCATGCGCCCGGCATTCGTGAGCTTCCCCGGAACCGGCTACAGCGGCGACCACCACTACGGGGTGTTCATGCAGGGCGACACGCCGCTGACCGAACGCCTGTATCGGCCGGTGCTGATCGATGCGGCCAGCGGCGAACTCACCGCGCAGCCGCAGCTGCCCACCTACATGAGCGTGCTGCTGCTCAGCCAGCCGCTGCACTTCGGCGACTACGGCAAGCTGCCGCTGAAGATCCTGTGGGCCCTGCTGGACCTGCTGACCATCGCGGTGCTGGTCAGCGGCCTGTACCTGTGGTTCAAGCGCGGCAGCACCGAGGCGCGGGTGACCGAGATCGAACGCGCCGAGAAGACCGGAGGCGCCGCATGAGCCGCCCGTCCCCGCCCACCGGCAGTCCGTTCACCGCACCGGCGTGGATTGCCGCGGCCAGCGTACTGGGACTGGTCAGCGCGCTGGTCGGCGATGGCGTGTTCGATGTGGTGTCGTGGGCCGTCTTCGCGGCGCTGATCGGGCTGGTGGTGCGGGCCTGGGTGAAGCGGACACGGTGACGGTGCCGACCAACGGTCGGCACTACCGGTGCTCGGCTGCGTGGCGGGTGAAGTTGAGTGGCGCGGGTGAGGTTTCATCCTCGCGCAGGCACAGCTGCAGCTCGAACGCGGCCTCGGCCCCCGCCAGCGGGTGATAGGCCACTTCCGCACTGCGGAACCCGGCCATGCTGGCCGGCACCACTGAAATACCCGCTTCCACCGCAACCAGCGACAGCACCGCATGCATGCCATGCGCTTCCTGCACCACGCGCGGGGTGAAGCCGGCCGCCGCGCACAGACGCACCACCTGCGAGTGGAAGCCCCTGCCCTCGCGCGCGGGCCACAGCACGAACGCTTCGTCGGCCAGCGCGGCAATGTCCACGGGCCCGCTCGAGGCCAGCCGATGCGTGCGCGGCAGCGCGATCGCCAGCCGGTCGGTATCGAAGCCGTGCAGCCGCATGTCCTCGGCGTCGAACACCGGCGGGATCACCACGCCCACGTCCAGCCGCTGCTCGCGCAGCATCTGGACCTGGCGTGCCGAGGTGGCTTCGATCAGCTCCAGGCGTACCGCCGGGTTCGCCTGGCGGAAGCCGCGGATCACGCCCGGCAGCCGGCCATACAAGGCGCTGCCGACGTAGCCCAGGCGCACGCTGCCAGTGCGTCCGGCCGCGGCGTCGCGGGTCGCAGTCAACGCGTGGTCGGCCTGCTGCAACAGCAGGCGCGCTTCGGCCAGCAGCACCGCACCGGCGGCGGTCAGGCCGAGCGTGCGGTTGCCGCGCAGGATCAGCGCGCTGCCGATTTCATCTTCCAGCCTGTGCATGGCCGCACTCAGCGGCGGCTGCGACATGTGCAGCCGCGCAGCGGCGCGATGGAAGTGCAGTTCCTCGGCGACGGCAACAAACTGGCGAAGCAGGCGGAGATCGACCATGGGCACACGTACACGAATCGGGCAACCGCACCAGTATGCCGTGCGCCCGGCTAGCTGCGTGGTTCGATCGTAGGTTGCGCGATGCGCGACCATTGGGACGCGATGTCCTCGATGCTCTCTGCCGTCGTGGCCCGCAGGTCGCGCGGATACGCCACGTCCTCGGCTTCCACGCTGCGGGTGGCATGGAACTGCCCATTGCTGGCGCGCAGAATCCAACCGCCCTCGCGGCACGCCGCCGACGCCAGGAAGGCCACGCCCGGGGCCACCGCGTCCGGGTGCAGTTCGTCCGGCTCGCCTTCCACACCCCACATGCGGGTCTTGGCCACCGGTGAAACCGCATTGACCACGATGTTGTGCGGCGCACCTTCGGCGGCGAGCACGTTGACGATGCCCACGGCCGCCATTTTCGCCGCCGCATAGGCCGCCAGGCCCTTCTGCACGTACTGCGGATACAGCGCGCGGTCGGAGGTGGTGAGCACGATACGGCCGTGATGGTTTTCCTGCATCGACGGCCACGCGGCTTCGGCCAGCCACAACGGCGCCTTGGCCGCGATGGTCATCATGTGGTCGAAGCGGCCTTCCTCCAGCACGTCGATCGGCTGGTACTCCACCCATCCGGCATTGTGGATGATGAAGTCGATCCGGCCATGGCGCATGAGGATGTCGGCCATCAGTGCCCGGCAGCCCTCACGCTCGTCGATGGCCGCGTGCGCGGCATGCACGTCCAGCCCGGTACCACGCAGCAGCGCCACGGTGGCGTCGATCCGGTGCGGGTCGTGGCCGTGCCCATCCAGCCCGGCGCCGACATCGTGCATCACCACCCGCGCCCCGCGCTGCGCCAGCAGGCGGCTGTAAGCCAGGCCAAGGCCACTGGCCGCGCCGGTGACCAACCCGACCTGGCCCTCGAAGGAAACGTCTTTGTGCCTCTGCATCCCTACAGCATCGCGGAGCGACGCCGTTCAAGGCCAATACGGGTTGCAGGGGGCTGCGATACGCCTGCGGTATCGCGCCAGGCTCAGCGCTCGCGCAGCGACTCGCCGCCGTGCTGCTGCAAGGGACTGAGCAGGTAATCGATCACCCGCCGCTTGCCGGTCTTGATCTCCGCGCTGAGGCTCATGCCCGCGCTCAGCCGGACCTCCACCCCATCGATGTCCAGCGTAGCGCGCTCGAGCTTCACCCGCGCCGGGAACACCAGTCCGAGCTGCTCATCCTGTGCTGCGTCGTGCGACACGCTCACGACCTTGCCGGTCAGGTAGCCATAGCGGGTGTACGGGAAACTCTCCACCTTCACCGTCACCGCCTGGCCGGGACGCACGAAACCGATGTCCTTGTTCAGCACGGTGGCCTCGACTTCCAGCGCTTCTTCGCTGGGCACCACCACCAGCAGGGCCTGGGCCGGGGTGACCACGCCGCCCACCGTATGCACGGCCAGCTGCTGCACCGTTCCGGATACCGGCGCGCGCAGCGTCATCAAGCGGTCGCGCTGGCCGGCCTTGGACACTTCCGGGTTCATCTGTCCGATCTGTTCTTCTGCCGCACGCAGGCCGTCCAGGGTCTGCTGGCGGAAATCGGTGACCAGTACGCGCAGCTCTTCGTCGGCAGCCAGCAACGCCGAGCGGATTTCCTGCACCCGGTTGCGCTGGGTGGCAAGGTCGCGCTCGGCGGCGATGCGCTCCTGTTCGCGCAGCAGGTAGTCGTGGCGGCCCACGTACTTGCCCTCCACCAGCTTGGCGTAGTCTTCGGCCCGGGTCCGCGAGATGCGCGCGGACTCGTCCAGCGGCCGGATGCCGGCCTGGGTGGTTTCCAGCTCTGCCCGGCGCTGCGCGATCAGCGCCTGCAGGTTGTGCCGGCGTGCCTGCAGCGCCTCATGCTGGCTGCGCGCCAGCGCCTGTTCGGCGGCCACGCGTGCCTCGGGTACCCCGGGTACCGGTTCGAACCGGAGCGGCTTGCCGCTGGCAATGGCCTCGGCAAGCGCGCGCTGGCGCATTGCGGTCATGCGCGCGTTCGCCAGGGCGTCGCCGGCCTTGGCGAAGTCGGCACCGGTGGCGGTTGCATCCAGTTCGATCAACAGGTCGCCGGCCTTCACCTGTTGGCCGTCGCGCACCAGGATGCGCCGCACCACCGCGACTTCGCTGGGCTGCACCACCTTCGTCCGGGAATCGACCACGGTCTTGCCGGGTGCCACCGCCACGATATCAAGCTTGCCAAGCGCGGCCCAGGTCAAGGCCACGACGAACATGCCGACGATGATCCGCATCGTCCAGCGCGCGGTGGGCGAGACCGGGGTTTCGATCAGCTCCAGGTGTGCAGGCAGGAAGGCGCGCTCATCTGCGCCACGCAGCGGCGGGTCCATCTCGCGGCGGACCTTCCAGGCATTGCCGAACACCGTGCGGTACCGCTTCAGGAAATCGCCGACGCCGTCGAAAAAGTGTTTCATGCGACCCCCTGCTGCAGGCGGTACAGGTGCGCGTAGTGGCCGTTGGGGCGCGCCACCAGCTCGTCGTGGCTGCCGCTTTCCACGATCTGGCCCTTTTCCACCACCACGATGCGGTTGGCGTGCCGCACCGTGGACAGGCGGTGGGCGATGATCATCACCGTGCGGCCCTTGCAGATCGACCGCATGTTGGTCATCACCGCGTGCTCGGACTCATAGTCGAGCGCACTGGTGGCTTCATCCAGGATCAGGATCCTCGGGTCGGTGATCAGCGCGCGTGCGATGGCGATACGTTGGCGCTGCCCGCCGGAAAGGCCGGTACCGTGCTCACCGACCTTGGTGTCGTAGCCTTCCGGCAGCGCTGCGATGAAGTCGTGCGCACCGGCCAGCGTCGCGGCCTGGACCACCCGTTCCAGCGGCATGCCGGGGTCGCTCAACGCGATGTTCTCACGCACGCTGCGGTTGAACAGGAAGTTTTCCTGCAGCACCACGCCCAACTGGCGTCGCAGCCAGGCCGGATCGGCCAGCGCCAGGTCCTGCCCATCGACGAGCACGCGCCCGCGCTCCGGGGTATACAACCGCTGCACCAGCTTGGTCAGCGTGCTCTTCCCGGAGCCGGAACGTCCGACGATACCGATGACCTCGCCTGCGCGGATGTCCAGCTCGATTCCGGACAGCACTTCCGGTGCGTCCGGCCGGTAGCGGAATGCCACCCGCTCGAAGGTGATGCGCCCCTTGATCGGCGGCAACGCCAGCCGGCTGCCCGGCAGTTCCGTGCGGGTGTTGAGGATATCGCCCAGTCGTTCGACGGAAATGCCGACCTGCTGGAAGTCCTGCCACAGCTGGGCGAGGCGGATGATCGGTGCGGCAACCTGGCCGGACAGCATGTTGAAGGCGATCAGCTGGCCCAAGCTGAGCTTGCCGTCGATCACCATCTTCGCGCCCCAGAACAGGATCGCCACCGCCACCAGCTTCTGCACCAGCTGCACGCCCTGCTGGCCGAGGGTGGCGACCTTGGTGACGCCGAAGCCTGCGCCCACGTAGCCGGCCAGCTGGTTGTCCCAGGTGCGGGTCGCGCGCGGGTCCACCGCCATCGCCTTGACCGTGCCGATGCCACTGATGGTTTCCACCAGGAAGGACTGGTTGTCGGCGCCGCGCGCGAACTTGTCGTTCAGCCGTTTGCGCAACACCGGGGTGATGCCCGCTGAAATCAACGCGTACACCGGCAGCGAGAGCACCACGATCAGGGTCAGCCAGCCGCTGTAATGGAACATCACCGCCAGGAACACCACGGTGAAGAACAAGTCCAGCACCGAGGTCAGCGCCTGGCCGGTGAGGAAATTGCGGATGTTTTCCAGTTCGCGCACGCGCGCAATGGTGTCGCCGACCCGACGCGATTCAAAATACGCCAGCGGCAGCGCCAGCACGTGCCGGAACAACCGCGCGCCGAGCTCAACGTCGATCTTGCTGGTGGTGTGGGCGAACACATAGGTCCGCAGGCCGCTCAACACCACGTCGAACACCGCGATCGACACCAGCCCGATCGCAATCACGTCCAGCGTGGTAAGGCCGCGGTGTACCAGCACCTTGTCCATCACCACCTGGTAGAACAGCGGCGTAACCAGGGCGAACAGCTGGATGAAGAACGAGACGACGAACACCTCCAACAGCAGCTTGCGGTACTTCACCACGGCGGGAATGAACCAGCTGAAGTCGAAGCGGGCGAGTTCGCCCAATACCGATGCCCGCGAGGCCACCTGCAACAGCCGGCCCTGGTAGCGTTCGTGCAGCTGCTCCAGCGGTACCGTCAGCGGGCGCTTGGCACGCAGGTCATGCAGCAGGGCCTGGTCGCCGTTGATGCGCGCGATGATGAAGGCATCGCCGTCGCTGCCCAGCGCGAGCGCGGGCAGGTTGGCCATGGCCAGTCGTTCCGCCGGCGGCGTGGTCAGCCTGGCCTTGAGGCCCAGGCGACGTGCCAGCAACACCAGCGTGGTGTCGTCGACCTGCCCGTCGTCGGCGGCGCACTCATGCGCCAGCTGGTCCACATCGGCAGCGATCCCGTGGAACTGCGCAAGCAGCACCAGCCCGCGCAATGCCAGGCTTGTCTCCGCCGCGTCAGCCACCGCATCACCTACGACCGCAAGTGCCGCATTTCCCTGTGACATGTCGTCCCTGCTGCGCAGCTTCCCGATGAGTGCGCGTGTCCCCTCGGCGGAGACTGACCGGGGCTCGAATCCTTGTCAACACGCCGACTGTTCATCCGGTCTGGAACGAGAACTGCATCGCAGTTCCCTATCGGCCGCGCCGGCTGACCGCCGTCATTCCGTTTTTGGCGTAGGCGTAGGCGTCGTCGGCAGAACGGAGAAGCGGGTGGTATCGAACAGCGCGTCATCAATGTACAGCTCGACCCGGTGGTCGCCCTCGCCAAGCACCGACGCAGGGATCGTACCGATGGTCTCGAAGGGCGTCGAAGTGAAGTTCACTGTCTGCTTGAGCTCGGAGATGGCAGTGTCGCCGGAATACCATCTCCAGCGGATCTTGTGCCGCCCGGCACCGGCGTCGATCGGCTCCCAGGTGATGCCGGTGATGTAGACGATTCTTTCTTCCAGGCCAAACGTGGTCGTGGCCAGACGCTTGAACTTGTCCTGGTCGCCCCCGGTAGTGACCAGGCTGGTCCGCTTTTTCAGCTCTGAAACATCCAGCTTGGCGGCTGCTGCGCCGAACACAATGAACATCAAGGTAAAAGCAAGCATGAATCGACGCACGGCCACACCCCCCTGTGGTTATCGAGTCACCGGTAATGCCACCCGGGAACGGAGCGTGGAGCTTAAGCAACCCCACGCTGTGGAACAAGGGGCGGGATGAGCGCGCCGATCAGGCAACGCGCAGGCGCTGCCGGCATGCGGAGCCTGCCGCATGCCGGTGGATGGGTGCCGGTCAGGACTTGATGAAGGCCAGCAGGTCCGGGTTGATCACGTCGGCGTGCGTGGTCAGCATGCCGTGCGGGTAGCCCTTGTAGACCTTCAGGGTGCCGTTCTTGAGCAGCTTCACCGAGAGCAGCGCTGCGTTGGCGATCGGCACCACCTGGTCGTCGTCGCCGTGCATGACCAGCGTGGGCACGGTGATCGCCTTGAGGTCGTCGGTCTGGTCGGTTTCCGAGAACGCCTTGATGCCCTCGTAGTGGGCCTTGGCGCTGCCCATCATGCCCTGCCGCCACCAGTTCTGGATCACTCCCGGGTACACCTTGGCACCCGGTCGGTTGA
This sequence comes from uncultured Stenotrophomonas sp., assembly GCF_963519925.1. Lineage (NCBI taxonomy): Bacteria > Pseudomonadati > Pseudomonadota > Gammaproteobacteria > Lysobacterales > Lysobacteraceae > Stenotrophomonas > uncultured Stenotrophomonas sp. The sequence goes on from NZ_CAUQPH010000048.1 coordinate 14,260, forward strand.
ACCCGTAGAACGGGCCGGTCGGGAAGTCCAGGAACAGCTGCGCACGGTTGGCGGCGACACCGGCGCGGATGCCGTCGAACACCTCGATCGGCAGGCCGCCCGGGTTGGCCGCGGTCTTCAGCATCAGCGGCGGCACCGCGCTGACCAGCACCGCCTTGGCCACGCGGCCCTGCGGCTGGCCGTATTTTGCAACGTACCGCGCGACTTCGCCGCCGCCGGTGGAATGGCCGATATGCACGGCGTTGCGCAGGTCCAGGTGCTCGGCCACGGCCGATGCATCGGCGGCGTAATGGTCCATGTCGTGCCCGTCGCTGACCTGGGCCGAACGACCGTGGCCGCGACGGTCATGCGCGATCACGCGATAGCCGTGCTGCACGAAGAACAGCATCTGCGCGTCCCAGTCGTCCGAGGACAGCGGCCAGCCGTGGTGGAAGACGATGGGCTGCGCATCGCGCGGGCCCCAGTCCTTGTAGAAGATGCGGACGCCGTCTTGGGTAGTGACGAAATTCTCGGACATGTGCGTGGTTTCCGGTGGGGGCGAATGGGTGCGCGTTGCGGCAAAGCCCGGCAACGCCATCACGGCGAGCGCCGAAGCGCCCGCCTGCAGTACCTGGCGGCGGGTGAGCGTCAGCGTGTCCAGCTGGCGTGGGGACATCGGTGCGTCCTTTTCGGGGGGAGGGCTGCGCACATGGGAACAGACCCATGCACCGCGCCGCTTGTACGCCGGTGCGCTTTACCCGCGCGGTGCGCGACGCACGCGTCTGAGCGCGTCCCGCAGCCGGTCGCGCAGGCCGGCCATGCCGGGGCGGTACGGCGACTTCCAGGCGAACGCTGCAGGAATCTGCAGGTCGATTTCGGTGCCGCGCCCGGGACGGCCGGAGCGGATCGCCAGGCTGCCCCCGACGCGGGCCGCACGCTCGTGCATGCCCGCCAGCCCCCAGTGGCCGTCTTCGGCACCGGCGTCCTGGTTGAAGCCCACCCCGTCGTCGTGCACGCGCAGCCGGAAGGCCTGGCGCCCGTACCCCAGCGACACCTGTACAGTGCCGGCGTTCGCATGCCGGAACGCATTGAGCATCGCTTCGCGTCCAATCATGTACGCCTCTTCAGCGGCACTGCGCTGCATCGGCCGCGGGGTTCCTTCCACCACCAGGCGCACCGCCGGCGTGTCCAGCCCGTGCGCATCTTCCAGCACCGCCATCAAGGCGGCGCCGAGGTCGCGCGCGTGGTCCACGTCACCGCGCAGACCCCGCACGCGCTCGCGCCCGTCAGCGCCGACGCGCTCGGCCATGCGCATCGCCGATTCCAGTTCCTGCCGTACCGGGTCGTCGACCGCCAGCTTGCGGCTGGAAGCATGCAGGCGCAGGATCAGCCCCTGCGTGCTCTGCAGCAGGGTGTCGTGCAGCTCGCGCGCGATGCGCTCGCGTTCGCGATGACGCTCGTCCAGCCGTGTCCGGATGCGCGCGGCCAGCTGGCGCAACCGGGCCAGGTACAGCAGCCACAGCAGTGCCACGGCGGCCAGCACGCACAGCACGCGGAACCAGCCGGTTTCCCAGTAGTGCGGCGCGATCGTGACCACCAGCCGGGCACCCTGTTCGTTCCACACGCCATCATTGTTGCTGGCGGTCACCCGGAACACGTAGCGTCCCGAGCCCGGCGCGTTGTACATCGCCGAGCGTGCAGCCCCTTCCACCCATTCCGAATCGAATCCTTCCAGCTGGTAGCGGAAGCGCACCCGTTCGGGGATCGACAGGCTCAGCGCGGTGAAGCGGATGCGCAGGTTGCGCGCACCCGCCGGCAGCGCCACGCTGCCGTCATGGATCGGCACCGCCGCGCCATCCACGGTCGCGGCGAGGATCTCCACCGGCGGTGCCACCGGATTGCGCAGGATCCGGCGCGGGTCGATCGACACCAGGCCACTGGTGGTGGCAAACCACAGGCGTCCATCCTCGGTGCGCGCTGCGGTCGGCAGCGGGCGGAACTGGGCGGCAATGCCCGGCAACCCGTCGAGCGCGGTGAAACGTTCGTAGCGCGGGTTGCCGCGGGCACCGAACAAGCCATCGACATCGGCGGCACGCACGCGCACCACGCCACGCGCGCCGTTGAACCACACATCGCCGGACGCATCGGCCACGATCCCGCTGATCCCCCGCAGGTCCTCGCGCACGCCCGGCACCACATTGCGCAGGCGACCGGAGGTGACCAGGGCCAGGCCGCGCTCGCCCCCGATCCACATCCCATGCTGGTCTTCGTACAGGGCGGTGACGTTGCCCACGTCGATGGCCTGGCCGGTCCACGGCGTGGTCACTTTTTCCTGGTCGAGCACCACCGCGATATTGCGCGCGAACCCCAGCCACAGGCGACCGCGCGCGTCCACCTGCATGCTCAGCGGCGAACCGTTCGACGGCAGGTCGGGCAGGTCCTGCAGGTGCGTCCACTGGCCCTGCCGCAAGCGATGCAGGCCGGGCGTGTTCAACGACAGCCAGACCGTGCCGTCCGGCGTGGTCGCGATGGCCTGTACGCCGGAGCGCACCGACACCGGAAGGTCGGACACCTCCTCGAACCGGCCGCCGCGCATCCGCCACAGGCCGTCCGGGCCACCCAGCCACAGGTCGCCCCCGGCACCGCGATGCATCGCCGTGATCGGCGAGCGCAGCGCCAGCGGCTGGCGCGACACGCTGTCCACCCGCTGCAGGGCGTGGTTGCGCGTGCCCACCAGCAGCGCATCGCCGTCGGCGACCATGGCGAAGTCCTGCGCGCCTTCCGGCATCGCCACCTGCACCAAGTTGGCGTGGCGGAAGCGGTCCAGGCCACGGCTGCTGCCTACCCAGAGGTTGCCTTCGCGATCCTCGAGCAACGGCTGCAGGTAGTCCGAACTGAGCCCGTCGCTGCGCCGGAACATTTCGAAAGCATCGCCCGGGCGTGCCGGCGAACGCCGTACCAGCCCGGTGCCCAGCGTGGTCGCCCAGAGCACGCCGTCGCGATCGAAGATCAAGCCGGCCGATGCGCTGGGCCCGGCGGGATCGGACGCCGGCGATGCGCCCCCCTTCCCTGCCAGCGGGCGTACTCCGCCGTCGGCCTCGGCCACCCAGATCGCGCCGTCCGGTGCCTGCGCGATCTGGCTGACGCGTCCGACCGTGGACGCTACGGGGGTGAAGGTACGCGTGCCACGGCGCAGCACCACCATGCCATTCTCGGTGGCTACCCAGAGCGTGCCGGCGCGGTCGGTGAACAACGTGCGTGCCTGCCGGCCCGGATAGCCCATATCCGCCGTCGGTCGCTGCCATTGCTGACCGTGCAGCGCGACCGGGCCGGTAAACGTGGCGGCCCACAAACGGCCCTCCCCGTCCTCGGCAAAGCGGAATACGGTGCTGGTCGGCAAACCATCGACCGGTCCGTAGTGACGCACCCGGTCACCGTCGATGCGGCTGACGCTGCCGTAGCGGAACCCCACCCACAGGCCGCCGTCGGCGGACGCGTACAGCGTGGACACGCTGGTGGCGGGAAACGCGTCGCCGCCGGTGGACGCAAAACGGGTAAAGCGCACGCCATCGAACCGGTACAGCCCGATTTCCGTGCCCAGCCACAGATAGCCATCGGCGGTCTGGGCAAGCGCGGTTACCTGGCCCGGAGCGCCCTGGTTGACGGTCCATGCGGTGTGGTGGAACTGGCCGATCGCGCGGGCGGGATCGAGCGCGACTGCCGTGCCGGCAACCAGCAACAGCAAGGCACAGGCCAGACCTCGTAATCCGTACGCCATGATCGGTCCCCTGCCCGCGCGGCGCGGCGCCAGCGCATGCGCCATCATACAAAAACCGTTTGGCGGAAGAATGCCGGTCCCTACTGGCAGGCGCCGCCCGCGCGGACGTCCTGCAGGTAGGCCGACGGCGTGCAGCCCAGGCTGCGCCGGAACCAGCGCACGAAATGGCTCTGGTCATAGAAGCCCAGCTCGCAGGCGACCTGGCCGATGCGCTGGCCGTCTTCGTGCAGCAGCTGCCGGGCGCGTTCGATGCGACGCATGCGCAGGTACTGCATCGGGCTGAGCCCGGTCTGCTCGCGGAACATGCGCGCGAAGTGGAACCGGCTCATGCACGCAGCCTGCGCGATCGCACTGAGCTGCAGCGGTTCGGACAGATGCGCCTCGATGAAGTCCACGCCACGCTCGACCGCGCGCGTGGCCGCTGCACATCCGCGCAGGCAGGCCGGCGTGGAAGCGGCAGGCAGCAGTGCCGGAACGGGGGCAACGGGGCTGGCGCGCACAGGAGGAAAACCTCGCCGGAGTCGCCTTGTATGCTGCCCCTGCCGCCCACGCCGGCACAGCCCCGATCGGCGGGGTACCCGGCTACTCTTTCGGGTGATCGTGTGGGGGTCGGAACCTGCGCTGCCTGCGCGGAGTCGCCGGCAGCTCCACCACCCGCCGGCCGAACAGCGTCGCATCCACCGAATACGCGCCCGGTCCCAGCAACAGCAGGCTGATCAGCAGGCCCGCAGCCGGCCAGCCCTGCAGTCCCGGATCCAGGCAGGCCACGAACACCGCGGCCAGTATGCCCAGCGGCAGCAGGCTGCCGAAGGCCAGCAGTACCGCAGCCATCCACGCCCAACCGATCAGATCGCCCTGCGGCGGAACCGCGCGCAGCCCCCATGGCCAGACCAGCATCGCCGACAACAACAGGCGCAGCAGGAGCAACCCCACTCCGGGAGTGCGGTCAGGGAAGGTTGCGTAGAGCAGCTGCACCGGTGGTCTCCAGCGTTCGGTCTGGCTGCGGCCATTTGGGACCTGTTCGCGCCCGCGCGCATGCCCCGAAAGAGTAATCGGCGCCCTGCCCGGAGCGATCACCCCGTATTTGCTATCGTGCGCCGGTCTGTCCTTTGTCCTGGAGTCCCATGTCCCGCACGCCATCCGCCTCCCCCTCCCCGCATGCCCTGCTGCGGGCGGCCACCAAGGAGGCGTACGAGCGCGTCACCGTGCTGCTCAACGCCAGCTACGCCGATTTCAGCCCCGAACAACAGCAGCGGATCCGCGCCCTGGTGGCCGGCGATGCAGCGGCCAGCCCGGCAAAGCGCGCCAAACCCGCCAAAACGACACGCGAGCCGCTGCCGCCACGCTACTGGCTGCCGCACACCCAGGAAACCTGGTCCGGTCGCGGCCGCGTGCCGCAGACCTTCCTTGCCTGGGAAGGCACCGTGGCCCATACCGAATGGAAGAAGCACCACCCCGACGAGCGCTTCCCGGCGTATCCGGGCTGAATCGACACCCGCATGGACCAGACCGTCATCCCCCAGCTGCGCATGACCGATTCGTCGGTCAGCGTGCCGTTCTACCAGCGGATGGGCTTCTCCATCGACTGGGAACACCGCTTCGAACCCGGCATGCCACTGTTCGTACAGCTCAACCGCGAAGGCCAGTGCCTGTTCCTCACCGAACACGCCGGCGATTGCGAGCCCGGCGGCGCGGTGTATTTCCGCGTTGCCGATGTGGACGCCGTGCACAGCGCCCTGGTTGCGGCAGGCGCGCCGGTGTTCCGCGCCCCGGCCGACATGCCGTGGGGCGGCCGCGAAATGATGGTCGTGGATCCAGATCACAACCGGCTGCGGTTCGCCAGCAGATGAACCCCGCGCTCAAACCGCGCAGGGCGGTGGGAACACACGGCACCGTGCATCGCGTTGCAGACCTCCAGCAGCGCCATGACACGAAGCAGACGCTGCCCACCCTGCTCTGCGACAGCCCCGGCTGCGGCGCCCTGCTGAAGTTCGTGGCCGCGCACAGCCGCAGCCACGCCGACCACGCCGCGCCCGTCCAGGTGCCGGCCTATCTCACCCTGAGCAAGGGTGCCGAGCACCAGCCCGGGTGCCGGTATGACGCGCCCGGTCATCTCCAGGCGCTGCTCGCCGCTGGCGCCGGCCCTGACGTCCTGCCCGTGCTCTCAGACGGCAGGCACGAGCTTCGCCTGCTGGTCCTGCAGCAGGCACTGAAGCGCGGCAGCGCTGATCGCCAGGCCGTCGACCCCGCCACGGACCGCTACCTGCACACCCTCGCCGACCTGCTGGTGCTGCGCGCGTTGTGCGAAAGCGATGCCTTGTTCGCCGAGCACCTGACCCTGCGACTGGGCAAGAAGAAAGTGGACTGGGCGAATTTCTTCTACACGCCGGAGCGCTACGACGAGGCCGGGGAGCGCCTGGGGGCGACGTCCACGGAGCTGCCCATGGCGTTGCTGGGCACGGTCCGCTCGCACCGCGTGCAGCCCGACGCGGTGTACCTCAACTGCGCCCCGAAGTACCAGCGCACCGGCATCACCGACCGGCGCGACTTCCATGAAGTCAGCGTTGGCCACGGCGACGCCGCGTGGCTGCAGTCGTTCCCGGTCGGCGCCGAGATCGTGATGTTCGGACTTTGGCGCCAAGGCCGGACCACCACCTCCACCCGGCCGCACCCCACCGACCCGCGCCGCACCATCACCAACGTCACCCACAAGCTGGCGCTGTGGCCAAGCTTCAAGCGCCAGCTGGCCGTGGTTGACTGACCCGGAGAACGTATCGCATGACCCGAACGACGCCGCGCTTCCTGCTGCTCACTGCATTTGCTGCCACACCGCTTGCGGCATGCGCCGCGCCGGCCTCCTCACCAGGCACGGTGTTTGTCGACGTCACTGCGACCCACGTTCCCACCGACCCCGACCTGCATGCGCTTGATGCCGCCCTGCTGGATGCCGACGGCGACGGCGACCTGGACGTTGCGGTGGCGGTGGAGAACGGCGCCAACCGGCTCTACCTCAACGATGGCAGCGGCAAGCTCACCCACGCCGCCGGTGCGTTCGGGCCGCTCAGCGGCGACAACGAACACGTCCGCGTGGCCGACTTCAACCGCGACGGCCACCCCGATGTGCTGTTCATCGCCGAAGACACCGAACAGCACAACCTGTTCCTGGGCGATGGCAAAGGTGGCTTCAAGCGGGTCAGCGAGCGCCTGCCGGCGAAAAGCCAGGCCAATGGCGTGGCGGTCGGCGATCTCAACGGCGACGGGCTGCCCGACATCTTCGTCGGCAACACCACCGAAGGTAAGAAGGGCCAGGCACAGCCGTTCCTCTGGCTCAACGACCCTGAGCGCCCGGGCTGGTTCATCGACGCCACGGCCACCCACCTGCCCAACATCGACGTGCAGGCGCAGGGCATCGCGCTGGCTGACGTGGACGGCGATGGCGATCTGGACATCGCCATCGCCAGCCAGGATCCGCTGAACCGGCTGCTGCTTAACGACGGCAGCGGACGTTTCGCCGACGCGACCGATCGGCTGGGCACGCAGGTGCCGACCGAAACGCGCGAGGTGCACGCCCTCGACGCAAACGGTGACGGCCGCCTTGACCTGGTGTTCTTCAACCTCACCAGCAACAACCGCGAGTGGGACAAGGACCCGCAGACCCGGCTGCTGATCAACCAGGGCAATGCGAGCTTCAAGGATGAAACCGCAACGCGCCTCCCCCGCCACCGCTTCTCGAGCTGGGGCGGCACCGTGGTGGACTTCAACCACGACGGTCATCCCGATCTGGTGGTGAGCGCCATCGACGTTCCGGGCTTCGTCCCGCTGCAGGTACGTGCGTGGCAGAACGATGGGAAAGGAAACTTCAGCGACGTCACCGCTAGCGTGATTCCTGCCGCCACCGTCGGCCGCAGCTGGAGCATGGCGCAGGGTGATCTGGACGGAGACGGCAAGCCGGACCTGTTCATCGGTGGCTGGCAATCGCAGGCGCGGCTGCTGCTCAGCCGCGGGGCGCAACAGGAACAGGTCCGCCCACAGGCCGATTCGGCGCAATAGCGTTACATCTCCCGCAGACACGGCTTCCAAGGGGCATGCACGCGTGATTCCAGCCACTCAAACGTCCCCGACACTCACGTGTTTCGGGCGAACCACCATGTGGCGATGAACACTAGCAGGGGCGAGAGCATCATGACGATGCCCAGCCCGATGTTGGCGCCTCCGCCGGTGTTCGTCAGCCCGTCGGCGTAGTACCAGGCCCATAGCGCGATCGACACCGCCAAACCGGCGATGTAGCCCCTGCGTACGCGAGGAGGTCTGCGTATTCCAACCAAAAGCGCAAAAACTGCGAACGGCGCCAAAGCCAGTGCCGTGCGCACCCAGCGTGGCTGCAGCTCGGGCCCCATGCCAAATGTGCGCGAGCGAAGATGGTCGAGCAGCCACTCCACGCCCCATACGATGGCGAACGCGTAGATCACCGAAACCACCAGCACCTTCGTCCCTGCGTTACGCACGACCTCAGACCGCATACTGCGCCAACCCATTCCCGAACGACCAGTTCTCCCGCTTCACTTCCACCAGGTTGATGAACACATCCTCCCGGCGAATGCCTACGGCGGCGTGCAGTCCATCGGCGATGGCAAGGTAGAACGCCTTCTTCTGCTCCAGCGTACGGCCCTCATTCCAGCTGACCTGGATACAGATGAAGTCGTCCGTGCGGGCGATGCCCAGATAACCTGGGTCGTACACCAGACCATCAGCGTCGTGTTCCTGGATAACCTGGAAACGGTCGTCCGGCGGGACGCCCACGCTCAGCATGGCCTCATATATCACTTGACCTACTCGCCGCCGGTAGTCGGCGGGCTTGCCTTTGCGAAGATCGATGCGGACCAACGGCATGGCGGCTCTCTCCGGACGCATGCAGGTACATGCAGTGCCAATCAGATCACAGGCGCCCTTCCCTCGCCACCTACCCCACTATTCAGCGATCGGTCGAGTGCGTATGTCGCGATTGCGCGGGTGTTGCCCGGCGCAAGCTATGTTTCATCCCAGTGAAGGCGGGATCTATCCCGCTTCGGGCGTCGCGCAAGGGCAAGTTCGGCCGCGATCATGGCCGCCTTGCTCTTTGATGGATCCCTGATGATTCGGTATGCAGCAGACTTTGCTGGCGAGCGAATCGCCTCGCCTGATCGATGCTGCGACGCATCCAGACCTAGGGCCATCTTCGAATGCTTGCTGTTGGCGCTATCGGTGAGCACTTTGAAGGCAGCCCGCGTCACGCGCTGAAGAAGGCTGTCATTTGCCACTCCGAACCTCCTGAACCTGCTTGATAACCGAAATGGGCGAAGGATCACGCACAACCACTTGCACGACCAGTACAAGTAGAGCGGAAAATATGATCGTACCCACTATTCCAGCGGCGACATTGGCGCCGAACTTCGGCCAGAACCGATTGATCGATCGAATCTCACCGACTATTACGTCGTTCAAGATTGCCCTTCTATGGTTCTCATCCAAGGATTCTGCGAGATCCTCGGCATAGTCACTCAACATGCTTTCGGCAGTACCTCGCGCCCGAATCAGCGTCGACGCAGGCTGCTGCTCGTACCAATTTCGAATCTGCTCACTACTCGGCAGACAACCCGATCTTGACTCAATGTGACGCATCCACTCAATCCGCTGCTCCTCCAGGACGGCAAATGCCACCAGACCATATATCCAGCCTTCTGGACTTTTTTCGACCAGATTTCGGTAGGCGTCTTCGGGCCCTGAGAGGCTGGTCATGGCATGTCACCGCAGCGCGACGAGTAGAGATCAGAAGCAACACCGTGCCTCAGGAATCGCTAGATGTGAAATTGATTGTTGGGCCTCTTTTCTCAGGTTCCATCGATGCTACCTACAGCTGTCGCAATTGACTCGCGCCGTGTCAACGCATGACGGGTCGTGTCAGCGCAACACGACGGCGGCGTCGACCAGCTGCACATCGTGCATCTGGTACAGGTACGCCTCGTAGTAGGCCTTGTGCGATGCGCCGACGATGGCCAGCAAGCGCTGGCCGGGTGCATGGCCCAGCACGTCGCGGATGTTGGCCACCATGCGCAGGTTGCGGGTTTCCCAGTAACCGACATAGCCGCGCCCGAAGCCCTGCGGCGATGGCTCGGTCAGCGCGGCGCCGAAGTCGCTGCGATACGCCTGCAACGCCATGCCCGGCGCGTTGTAGCTGCGATACATGGCCAGTATTGCTCCCGGCTTGCCGAGGTTGGCTTCCAATGCCGCGTCCGTATTGGCGCGCGCCTCCGTATACGGGTTGTCCCAGGCTTTCATGATGGCTTCGCCCGCAGCCTTTTCCACCGCCTTGGGCGTGGACGAATCGGCGGTGTGGTCATCCACCGCCCACACCCGTTCCAGGCCAAGCCGCGCAGCCAGCGTTGCCGCCACCAGCACAGACTCATCGCGCCCCTGCAGCCGCTTGTCCAGATACGCCACCAGGGCCGGGCTCAACCCATCGGCAGCGACGCGTTCCGGCGCGGGCAGGCGCAGCCACTGCACGACCGCGGAATTACGCTCGCCCGCCGCCAGCCACACGGCCGCCAGCCGACGTCGGTCGGCTGCGCTCGGCGTGGCAGGCCATGACGCCAGCAGGCGGTCCGCTTCGGCGTTGGCTGCGGGCACATCCAGCCCGGTCGCCGCCTGCGCCGGCGCGGTGTCCGGGCAGTACATGCTGACGCTTTCCGCATAGCGGGCAGGATTGCGCCGCATGAAATCGCACTGCAGCCCGGACACCGCCTCCACCGCAATGGCCTCGGGCTTCCAGGCCTCCAGTCGCGACAACAGCGGTTCCAGCTGATCGGGAGTGAAGGTCTTCGGCAAGGCGGAGAGGTGCGCCGAACCCAGCACCAGCACCTCGTTCGGGCGCCCTGCGGGCGGGCCCTTGAACTGCTCGGGATGGAAGTCGGGGACATAGCCAGGTGCAGCGGCCCACGCGCTCGCGCTGCACAACCCCAGGATCAACAGACTGCCGATGCGTTCGATCACGGTGCGTCCTTTCGATGGTCAATGATGTGCCTGACCGGATACTCGCCCAGCCAGCATCAGGGCAGAACCCCCGTAGGTCATTGCAACCTTTTGAACGGTCGCTGCATCGGGTTGTGCCGGGACAGGCAGAGTGCCGAACAGCTGCGCACCGTGCAGGACGAACACGTCACTCAGGCCGCGCCACCGACGGCAGACACTATGAAGCCTGAGCGCAAAAGCCACATTCAACGCCGCTGCCAAGGAGGCGTTTGCGCACCGGGGTACGGCGCGCACCTTAGCTACCATGGTCCTTTCTGCGATTCCAGAAGCGTCAAAATTGCTGGGGAGCGGACGGTTCACCCTCTTGCGTAGGGCCGGATCTCCTGCTGCGATCTTGGAACTTTCGCCTCCCCGTTTCAGGCAAAAGTATCGCCCATACGCAAAAAAGCCCCCGTTTCCGGAGGCTTTTCTGACTGAATCGTGGTGGGCGGTGCAGGGTTCGAACCTGCGACCCTTGCCGTGTGAAGGCAATGCTCTACCGCTGAGCTAACCGCCCGATGCTGCTGAGCCGCTCATTATAGGGCGGCAAAATTTCGCGTCAACGGGTTTCGATGAATTTCTTCACATCGTGTGCGTGGGCTTGTCCGAGTTCAGGGTGCCGGCCAGCGCGGTCTCGATCTTGTTGCGCACGTTCTCGCCTTCCTGGCCGTCGGCCAGCTGCACGCCGATGCCCGCTGCGCGGTTGCCCTGGGCGCCGGCCGGGGTGACCCAGACCACCTTGCCGGCCACCGGCAGGCGCTCGCTGGAATCCGGCAGGGTCAGCAGCAGGAACACCTCGTCGCCCAGGAAGTAGCGCTTGGGCGTGGGCACGAAGATGCCGCCGTTCTTCACGAACGGCATGTACGCGCTGTACAGCGACGCTTTGTCCTTGACGGCCAGCGACAGGATGCCCTGGCGGGCGTTGGTGGCGCTCATGCTCTATTCCCCTTTACGTGCCGCTCGTTGACCTTGTTCCAGGCCAACAACAATTCCACCACCGCCAGGTCGGCGCGCACGGTGGTGCGCAACAGATCGCGGGTACGGTTGGCGGCGTCGAACCAGGCGCCCAGCTTGTGCAATCGGTCCGGATCGGTCAAGCCACCCCCGGTGGCCTGGGCCAGCGCCAGGTCGGCGGCATGGCGCAGGCGCAGGGCGGCGTGGTCGTCGGCGGTCCAGCGCTGGGCCAGCTCCACCGCACCGGAGCGCCCGGCCACCAGCGCCTCCAGGTCGCTGGCGACCTGCCGGCGCAGGGCCAGGC
>NZ_CAUQPH010000049.1:0-26157 GCF_963519925.1 uncultured Stenotrophomonas sp.
CGCCAGCGCGGCCCGGGTGTCCGCGTCGTGCCGGGCCATCAGGGCCCATGGCGACAGCCCCACGACCTGCGCGCCCAGCGGGGTTGCCGCACGGCGCAGTGCTGCGTGCTGGCCGCGCGGGCGCAGCGACAGCAGGGTCCATTCCGGCACATGTGCGGGGCGGTTCATTGCGGGCATTATGCGAGGCCTTCGCCGCAACGTCGCCGTACCGATGTCCGAAACCGATTCCCCGTCCGCGCACCTGGCCGTCCTGCAGCAGGTGCTCGACCGCATGCCGCCGGTGGCGGCCATGCAGATCCAGGTGGCCGGCTACGCCGACGGCGCGCTGACCCTGCGCGCGCCGCTGGCGGCCAACGTCAATGACAAGGGCAATGCCTTCGGCGGCAGCCTGTCTTCGGCCCTGACCCTGTCCGGCTGGGCGCTGGTCACCCTGCGCCTGCGCCTGGCCGGGTTCGACGCCGATGTCTACGTGGCCGACAGCCACGTGCGTTACCTGGCCCCGGTGTACCAGGACCTGCAGGCCCTGGCCCAGGCCGCCGACGATGCGGATTGGGACGTGTTCGTGGCCACCTTCGCCCAGCGCGGCAAGGCCCGGATCGAGGTGGTGGCGCGCCAGCCCGGCGAGGCCGGAAAACCCGCGGCTGAACTGAGCGGACGTTTCGTTGCCTTCGCAAGGCGGTAGGATGGGCGCCTTGCCGATTGGGGAATTCGCATGCGCCGTACCATCCAGATCCTGCTTCTCGCCCTGCTCGCGCTGACCAGCGTCAACGCGCTGGCGGCCAAGGAAAAGCTGACCCGCAAGCAGCGCGTGGAGCTGGAAAAGACCCAGGTCGCCTACGCGTCCACCATTCGTTGGGGGACCACCGAGGAAGCGCTGCCGTACCTGGACCCGGAATACACCAAGGAACACCCGCTGACCGACCTGGAGCTGCGCCGCTACGAGCAGGTGAAGATCTCCAGCTACCGCGCCGGCGATAACGTGAACATGCCTGACGGAAAGGTCGGCCGCCCCGCCGTGGTGGGGGTGATCAACCTCAATACGCAGATGCAGCGGGAAGTCACGGTCAAGGAGATCTGGCGCTGGGACGCCGAGGACAAGCGCTGGCTGCAGGCCAACGGGCTGCCGGACCTGTGGCAGGAGACGCGCTGAGCCTCCCCGACCGCCCGCTGGGCGCCGGTTCGCCCGCATGTGCGACAATCGGCGCCCGCTAATCGACCCGTGATCTGAGTGAATTACGAAGAGCTGCTGGCCTTTGCCGGCCGAAACCCGATGTTGTCGATGGCCTTCGCGGGCCTGACCGTAGCCATCCTCGTCACCGAGGTGCGCCGCCTGATGCGCGGCTACAAGTCGATCAAGCCGGCCGAGCTGACCCAGCTGATCAATGCCGGCGGCGCGGTCGTGATCGACCTGTCTGCGGGCACCGATTTCGAAAAGGGCCATATCGCCGGCAGCCGCAACGTGCAGCCGGCCCAGTTCGGTCCCGAACACAAGCTGGTCGCCAACGCGAAGCAGAAGCCGGTGGTGCTGGTGTGCCGCACCGGCAACGCCTCGGAGACCGCCGCCAAAGCCTTGAAGAAGGCCGGTTTCGAGCAGGTGCACGTGCTCGATGGTGGGCTGCCGGCCTGGCAGCAGGCCGAACTGCCGCTGGTGAAGGGCCGCAACTGATTTTTCACCGGATTTGGCCGCGCGCCTTGTGCGCGGCGCCACACGCCCCCATCGCAGGGCATGTAACAATCCATTATTGACTGTAAATATCTGGAGCAACAGGAAATGTCCGAAGCGAACACCAACGGCGCCATCGCGCCGGCCGACGCCGCCACCGGCCCCGCGTTCACCGTCGAGAAGATCTACGTCAAGGACGTTTCCTTCGAATCGCCCAACGCCCCGGCCGTGTTCAACGAAGCCGTGCAGCCGGAGCTGCAGCTCAACCTCAACCAGCGCGTGCAGCGCCTGGGCGAGAGCGCCTTCGAAGTCGTGCTGGCCGTGACCCTGACCTGCAAGGCCGGCGACAAGACCGCTTACGTGGCCGAAGTGCAGCAGGCTGGCGTGTTCGGCCTGGTCGGCCTGGACCCGCAGTCGATCGACGTGCTGCTGGGCACCCAGTGCCCGAACATCCTGTTCCCGTACGTGCGTTCGCTGGTGAGCGAGCTGATCCAGGCCGGCGGCTTCCCGCCGTTCTTCCTGCAGCCGATCAACTTCGAAGGCCTGTACGCCGAAACCCTGCGCCAGCGCCAGGAACAGGGCGAAACCTCGCTCGCCGATTCCGAGCCGGCCGGCAACGCCTGATCGGCGCTGCAGTGGTTGCGATGAGCGACAACGCAGACAAGATCGCCGTTCTCGGCGCGGGCTCCTGGGGTACCGCCCTGGCGAGCCTGCTGGCGCGGCACGGTCACCCGACCGTGCTGTGGGGGCGCGACGCGGCGATGGTGGACGCCATCGACCAGCGCCACGAGAACACCCGTTACCTGCCGGGCATTCCGCTGCCGGAATCGCTGCGTGCCACCACCGACCTGGCCGCGGCCGTCGAGGGTGCGAAATGGATCCTGGTGGTAGTGCCGTCGCACGCGTTCGGGGAAACCGTACGCGCGCTGGCGCCGCTGCGCCCGGCCGACGCCGGCGTGGCATGGGCGACCAAGGGCTTTGAGCCCGGTTCCGGTCGCTTCCTGCACGAAGTCGCCCGCGAGGTCCTCGGACCGGACGTGCCGCTGGCGGTCGTCACCGGGCCGTCGTTCGCGAAGGAAGTCACCCAGGGCCTGCCCACGGCCATTACCGTCCACGGCGATGACCCGGAGTTTGCCCAGCAGGTGGCCGAAGCCATGCATGGCCCGGCGTTCCGCGCCTACACGGGTGATGACATGGTGGGTGCCGAACTCGGTGGCGCCATGAAGAACGTGCTGGCAGTGGCCACCGGCGTGGCCGATGGCATGCAGCTGGGCCTGAACGCCCGTGCCGGCCTGATCACCCGCGGCCTGAATGAAATGCTGCGCTTGGCTGCCGCGATCGGCGCCAAGCCGGAGACCCTGATGGGTCTGGCTGGCCTGGGCGACCTGGTGCTGACCTGCACCGGCGACCTGTCGCGCAACCGTCGTCTCGGCCTGGCGCTGGGACGTGGCCAGAGCCTGCCCGACGCGGTTCGCGAAATCGGCCAGGTGGTGGAATCGGTGCAGACCGCCGACGAGGTCATGCGCCAGGCACGCCGCCACGGCATCGACCTGCCGATCTCCGACCGGGTGCGCGCCGTCCTGCACGGCGAACAGACCCCGGAAGAAGGCCTGCGCGCGCTGCTGGCGCGGGAGCAGAAGCCGGAGTATCCGGATACGCTGTTCCGGTAGAGCCGACTGTCAGTCGGCTGCCTTTTGCGAGCTGGTAGAGCCGGGCTCTGCCCGGCTGCCCTGCAAACCAAACCTCGCGCCCCATAAAAGCGAAGCCCGCCGGAGGGGCGGGCTTCTTGGCGCGTGGGAGAGAGGTCACGCGCCATCCAACAACGTAGCTTGCAACCTGCGTGTTACCAGGTGAAGCGCGGGCCGACGAACCATTCCTTGTCGCCGCCCTTGGCCAGCTTCACTTCGCCGCTCAGGCCCCAGTTCTGGTTGAACTTGGCCTGGGCGCCGACACGGCCGTAGAACTCGCCGTCCGGGTTGATGCCGTGCTTTTCGCTGAAATCTTCGTAGCCGGCCAGTGCGTAGCCTTCGAACATCGGGGTGAACGCAGTGCGCACGCCCACTTCGGTGGCGTAACCGTTGAAGTCCAGGCCTTCCTTCGGGTCGTACTTCTGGTAGGCAACACGAGCCACCAGGTCGGTGTTCGGCGCGATGCCGTAGTTGTAGCCCAGGCCGACGCGCCACTGGTCGACGTCAACATTGCCGCGGTCGGTTTCCTGCGAGTTGTAATCGCCAAAAACGTGGAAGTTCGGCGCAATCGCGGCCGAGCCCTTCACCGCCCAACCGTCGGCGGAGCCGCCCTTGGTGTCGGTGTTCACGTAGCCGCCTTCAACGTAGTTGTAGGACAGGCCATCGGCGGCCGACGCCGCGAACGGCAGTGCAGCGACCAGACCCAGGGCAAGCAGGGAAGACTTCATCATCGGGAACACACCTTTTTTATTTTGGTTTCGCCGGCCACCCGCTCCGGGGGAGGGAGAGAAGCGGGTGGTCGACAGGTGTGAATTATCCGTTAGGCGTTCTAATCAACCCTGAATATTGAACTTACCGGTACATGAATGAAGCGCGTGTTCAGGGAACCTCCTGCGGTTGTCGCAAATGACCGAAATTGCAGGGATCACTCCGACCCAGGTTCCGCACATCGTTCCGCAGGCGCGCCGCCCGCAACGAACGCGTTGACGGCAGCGGTGAAACACGCCGGCGCCACCAGGGGCAGGAGATGCGCCCCGCGCTCGACGGTATGGAAGGTGACGGGCCCGGCTTTGCCGAGTACGGCAGCATGCTCCTCCGCGCCGGCGTACGCGGTATTCGGGTCCAGCGTGCCTTGGAGGATCAACGTCCGCGGCAGGGTGTCCGGATGCTTGCCGAACCATGCGTCGCGTGGGTAACGCGCGTCCGCATCAAGCGTGATCCGGGTGAATGTTGTCACGGTGCTCCTCCGAACGGGTCGCAGCGTTGCGCGGCATCTGGAACGTAAACGCTGTTCCCGTGCCGGCGTCCGATGCGACATCGAGCGTGCCGCCATGAGAACGGGCGATTTCCGCGGCGATATAGATGCCCAACCCCAAGCCCGGCCGTGGGTCGTCGCCCTGCTCGCGGGAGAACGGGCTGAAGATGTCGGCGAGCTTGTCGGACGGGATCTGGCCGCCGTTGCGCACGACCAGTGACAGCGCGTGCGAATCGGCGCGTATGTCGACCGAGATGGGGCGGGACGTATCGCCGTGCTGTGCGGCATTGCCCAGCAGGTTCGCCAGCAGCTGGGCAAGCCTGCTGGCGTCGCAGTAAACACTTCCTTGTATCTCTACGTGCGCGGTGATGTCCGAGCGACCGCTGGCCACCTCCACTTCGACGACCACCTTGCGCAACGCCTGTTCCAGCGAATCGCATTCGCGCAGCAATACCGGGATGCCGCCGCCCAGGCGCCCGCGCGCGAAATCGAGCACATCGCTGATCAGTCCGTCCATCCGGTCAACGCCGGCGCGGATGTGGCCCAGCATGTGGTCCTGGCTGTCCGTGAGCGTTGACATCTCCAGTGTGTCAGCCGCCATGCTGATGGCCTGCAGGGGACTGCGCAGGTCGTGGCCCAACACGGCGACGAACTGGTCGCGCAGGTCGGCGATGCGATGCGCTGCTGAGAGTTGCGCGGCGGCCTCGACCAGGCGGTCTTCGCTGTCGAGGTAGTTGCCCACCAGTTCCGCCAGCAGTTCCATGGAACGCTGCACGTGCGCCTCGTCGAAATTGCCGGGCGCCGAGTCGATCGCGCACAGGGTGCCGAAAAAGCTTCCGTCCTGACGGAAGATCGGGACCGACGCGTAGCTTTCCAGCCCGTAGATGCGTGGGGTGTGGTGCCGGGAATACAGCGGATGCTGGCTGGCGTGTGCGAACACCACGGCTGTGGAGGATTGCCTGATCTCATCGCAGAGGGTGGTCTCCAGCACCAGCTGGCCTCCGGGCACCAGGCCGAATCCCAACGTGTCGTAAGTCGCGCATGCCGTCCAGGTGGTGTCGGTGACCCGCGCGATGGCGGTGAACCGTGAGCCGGTGATGTGGGCAACCGTCTCCAGGATCCGCGGTACTGATCGGATCCGGTTGATGTCGGCGATGTCGCGCAGCAGGGCCGGGTCGGTCAGCACAGGCATGGGGCGGGTGGAGGTGTCTCTGGAACGTACGATGATCACACGAAAGCAGGCGCCGCACTTGTCCCGCTGCGGCGACGTCGGAAGCGGGACAGCCGGTACCGGGTTCAGCGCGGGCCGAATGCCTGCCGGTCGATGCCGTCCACGCTTACGATGTCGTCCAGCCGGATCCGGCCGCCTTCTCGCGGGCGTTCCGTCGCCGCACCGGCGCGTCACCGCGCGAGTGGGTGCACGCGCGCGGTGAAACCGGCTGAGCGCGGGTTAGCGGTCGAGGAACGCCACCAGCGCAGGAATGGTCTGCTCCGGTGCTTCTTCCATCAGCCAGTGGCCGGAACCCTTAACCAGGACGCCTTCCACATTCGTATCCACCCGTTTGGCCTGGTCGATAAGGAACTGGCCACCGGCCTTCTCGCCGGACAGCACCAGCATCGGCATGTGCAGGGGCGTGCGGGCGAAACCGGCGAAGTCCTTCGCGTCCTGCTCGAACGCCTTGAAGTACTCGAAGCCTGCACGCATGCCGCCGGGGCGGGCGTACTCGCTGGCGTAGAACTGGCGGTCGGCTTCGGGCACCGAGCGGTTGCGGTCGGCCGCGAAGTCGTTCCAGAAGTGCTCGAAGTAGATGCGCTCGCGCCCGTCCACCAGTTTCAGCGGGGTTTCGCCATGGAAGTGGAAGTGCCACAGATCGCGCAGCAACCACACGTGGGTCCAATCGCCCACGCCGGGCAGGAAAGCATCCATCAGCACGATGCTGTCCACTTCATCCGGGTACTGGGCGGCGTACGCGTACGTCACCATCAGTCCGATGTCATGGCCGACGATCTTCACCTTGGGGTAGCCCAGCGACTTCACCAGCGCGTGGATGTCCTGCGCCAGCGTCTTCTTGTCGTAGCCGCCTTCGGGCTTGGACGACTGGCCGGCGCCGCGCAGGTCCGGCGCGATTACCACGTGGTTGGCCGCCAGCTGCGGCATCAGCGGGCGCCACATGTGGCTGGTCTCCGCGTAGCCGTGCAGCAGCACTACCGGTGAGGTGTCACCTTGCCCGGCCTGCAGGTAGTGCAGGCTGACGCCGTTGAGTTCGGCCTGGTGGCTCTGGATGGCGCCAGCTGCGTGCGCGCTGGCATTCACCGCCAGCATGACCAGTACTGCGCTGGCGGCGCGGCGGAAGGAGCGGGGAAACGGGTTCATGACGGTCTCCTGGGAATGGGCGGGGTTACAGCTGGCTCATGCCACCGTCGGCGATGATTTCGGTGCCGACGATGTAGGCGGATTCGGGGGACGACAGATGCAGCACGGTCGCCGCGATCTCTTCCGGGGTGCCGAAGCGGCCGAGCGGAATCTGGCTCTGGATCTGCGCAGCCGTGGCATCCAGCGCGGCCGCATCGAGCCCCAGCTTTCCGTAAATCGGGGTGGACACCGGGCCTGGGCTGATCACGTTGACGCGCACGCTGCGTGGCAGAAGTTCAGCCGACAGCGTCCTGGCCAGCGAGATCACCGCCGCCTTGCTCGCCGCGTACACCGAACTGTTGGGCATGCCGATGCGCGCATTGATGGAGCCGTTGATCAGCACCGAAGCGCCCGGGTTGAGCAGCGGCAGCAGCGCCTGCAGCTGGAAGTACGGGCCCTTGATGTTGGTGTTGAAGATCTGGTCCCACAGCGCCTTGTCCACGTCCGGGTAGGCGGCGAACTTCGCCGCGCCGGCATTGAGGAACACTGCGTCCAGCCGCAGCTGCTGCGTCGCAAGCGTAGCGGCCAGGTCGCGCGCGGCGGCCAGGTTGCCGGCGTCGTTGACCACCGCCACGGCGTTCGGTCCCAGCGCGGCGCGGGCCTGCTCCAGCGCGGTCGCATCGCGACCGGTGATGACCACCCGCGCGCCCTCGGCGATGAAGCCGTGGGCGGCGGCCAGGCCGATCCCGCTGCTGCCCCCGGTAACCAGGACGGTCTTGTCGGTGAAACGGTTCATGCTGAACTCCTTCGATGGCGGCGTATTGCCGTGAGCCCATACTGCGCGGGCGTCCCCCTGTTTCCGTGCCACAATCGCGACGAACTCGTTCGAAGGGATCGAACATGTTGTCTGCAGACGAATTGGCCCTGCTCGACGCCATCCGCGAAACCGGCAGCCTCTCGCGCGCCGCCGCCCGGCTCGGCAGGGCGCCGTCCACGGTGTCCCATGCGGCGCGGCAGCTCGAGGCGCGTTTCGACGCGCTGTTGTTCGACCGCCGCCGCTACCGGTTGCAGCTGACCCCGGCCGGCCAGCTGCTGGCCCAGGAGGCGGCGCGGCTGATGCTGGACGTCAACCGGCTGACCCGCCGGGTGAAACAGGTCGCCGGCGGCTGGGAAGACCGGCTGTGGATCGTCACCGACGAAATCCTCGAGTTCGACACCCTGCTGCCGGTGATCCAGGCCTTCGATGCACTCGATTCCGGGGTCACCCTGCGCATCACCCACGAGGTGCTGACCGGGACCTGGGACGCGCTGCGTGACGGCCGTGCCGACCTGGTGGTGGGCGCCACCAACGAACCGCCGGTCATCCCGGGCCTGCGCTGGTTCGAGCTCGGGGTGATGGAGTGGGTGTTCGCAGTGGCGCCGCATCATCCGTTGGCCAGGGCCGCGGAACCGGTGGAGGCGGCCACCCTGCTGCAGCATCGCGCGGTGGTGGTCGCCGATACCTCGCGCAGGCTGGAGGTGCGCGGTTACGGCGTGCTGGGTGGGCAGCCGTCGCTGGCCGTGCCCAGCATGCATGCGAAGATCCGCGCGCAGTGCGCGGGCCTTGGCGTGGGCTGGCTGCCACGCGACCGCGTCGCCGCGCTGCTGGCGCGCGGTGCGCTGGTCGAAAAGCGCGTGGCCAACCCGCGAGAACCCAACCTGCTCTACGTCGCCTGGCGCGGCGACCACCAAGGCAATGCGCTGGACTGGTGGCTGGCGCAGTTGAAGCACGAACGCCTTGCGTCGCGGTTGGTGAAGGGCATCGAGCTCGCCGCCGGCCCGCATTGATCCAAGCGGCAGCAGCGCTCATGCGCTGCGTTCGGCGTCCACCTTCGCACCGGCGGCCAGATGCCGGTCGATCCAGCGCTGGATGTCGCCGATCACCTCCTCGCGCCCCAGGTCATTGAGCAGGTCATGCGCGTGATCCTTGTACAGCAGCAGGGTCTTGTCGGCCGAACCGGCGTTGTCCTGGAACACCTGGCTGCCGGCGGGCACGGTGACCTTGTCGGCGGTGCCATGCATCACCAGCACCGGCAGGCGCAGCGTGGGGAAGCCGCGGCGCAGGCGGTCGATGCCGACCAGCATCTGCGCCACGGTCAATGCGGTCTGCTTTTCGTTGGCGATGAGCGGGTCGGCATTGAGTGCCTTCACCACCTCGGACAGCCGCGAGAATTCCTTGTTGGGCAGCTTCAGCACGCGCAGGGTGGGGAACGGGCCGCTCAGCCAGCGCACCAGCGACAGCACTGCAGCCGGTGCGGGCACCTGGAAGGCGTAGCTCTCGCAGATCAGGCCGGCCAGCTCGTCCTGGTGGGCCAGGGTGTAGGCCGAGGCGATCACGCCGCCGGCACTGTGCCCCAGCAGGAACACCGGCAGGCCCGGTTCGCGCGTGCGGGCCACGTCCAACAGCGACTGCACGTCGGCCAGGTAGTCGTCGAAGTGCTTCACGTGGAAGCGCGTCCCGCTGGACTTGCCGCGGCCGCGCAGGTCCACTGCGTATACCGCCAGCCCCATCGCGGTGAACTGCGCTGCGGCCCACTGGTAATGGCCACTGTGCGAATTGAAGCCGGGCACGATGGCAAGCACCGCGCGCGGCGGGCCGCTGGGGCGCCAGCTGCGGATGAACAGCTCGCCCTCGCCACCGCTGATGAATTCTTCGCTGCGTGACGGACCCGAACCGCGGGGTTCGGAAGCCACTGCGTGCAGGGCGGCGGGGGGCACAGTGTTCATGGCAGGTCCTCGAAACGTGGGGGGAGGGGAGGGCTCAGCTCTGCAGGAAGGCGAGCAGGTCCTGGTTGAGCTGGTCTTTGGCGGTGTCGCCCAGGCTGTGGCCGCCGCCCGGGTAGATCTTCAGCTGCGCACCCTTGACGAGCTCGACCGAACGCAGCGCCGCGGCCTTGATCGGCACGATCTGGTCGTCGTCGCCGTGGATGATCAGCGTGGGCACGTCGAACTTCTTCAGGTCGGCGGTGAAGTCGGTTTCCGAGAATGCCTTGATGCAGTCGTAGGCGTTCTTGTGGCCGGACTGCATGCCCTGGTTCCACCACGAGCGGATCAGGCCTTCGGACACCTTCGCGCCGGGTCGGTTGAAACCGAAGAACGGACCGGTGGCCACGTCCAGGAAGAACTGCGCGCGGTCGGCCAGGTAAGCGGCGCGGAAGCCGTCGAATACCTCGATCGGCAGCCCGTCCGGGTTCTCGGCGGTCTTGAGCATGATCGGCGGCACCGCGCCCATCAGCACCGCCTTGGCCACGCGCGCGGTGCCATGCCTTCCGATGTAGCGGGCGACCTCGCCGCCGCCGGTGGAGTGCCCGACCATGGTCACGTCGCGCACGTCCAGGTGTTCGAACAGCTGCGCCAGGTCGTCGGCGTAGGTGTCCATCTCGTTGCCGTGCCACGGCTGGCTGGAGCGGCCATGGCCGCGCCGGTCGTGGGCGATGCAGCGGAACCCGTGGCTGGCCAGGAAGAACATCTGCGCTTCCCAGGCGTCGGCATTGAGTGGCCAGCCGTGGCTGAAGGACACCACCGGGCCGGTGCCCCAGTCCTTGTAGTAGAGGGAGGTGCCGTCGGACGTAGTGAAGGTGCTCATGGTCTTCTCGATGCCGATAGGGGAAGGGGTGGCGACGGTGCAGCCTCACACCCTGGCCGGTGCCGGGCATCGGTCGTTCGGGCGCGGATGCGCTCCCCCACATGGGGGGACTACGCATGCCCCGGCCGGCAGCGGCCAGCGCAACGCCCCGCGTTACGCTGGACGCCAGTGCACCCTCGGTGCACGCAGGGAGAACGCCATGCTCGATCGCCTGGCTGTGCTGGATGAGATCCTGGACGCCCACGCCACCGTGCTGGGGCGCGACTTCCACCCGTACCGCAACCACACCTACCGCGTGGCCAACTTCCACTGGTGCCTGTTGCCGGGCACGCTGGAAGACCTTTACGTGCTGTCGGTTGCGGTGGCCTTTCACGACCTGGGCATCTGGACCGCCGGCACCTTCGATTACCTGGAACCCTCCGAGGCATTGGCCCGCCAGTACCTGCTCGACCATGACCGCGCCGCGCACATTCCGCTGGTGCAGGCGATGATCCGCGAGCACCACCGCATATCGGCCCTGCCCGCCGAACAGGACCGCCGGATCGAAGTGTTCCGACGCGCCGACTGGATCGACGTGTCGCTCGGCACGCTGCGTTTCGACCTCCACGCGGACGACTTCCGCAGCACCGTGCAGCGCTTTCCGCGCCTCGGCTTCCACCTACGACTGCTGCAGTTCACGCTCAGGCATGGCCTGCGCCATCCGCTGCGGCCGCTGCCGATGCTGAAGCGCTAGGGTTCAGTCTTCCATCCGTACCAGGCCGCGACGCAGCGCGATATGGATCGCCTCGGTGCGGTTGCGCGCGCCGATCTTCTCGAAGATGCGCGCCACGTGCGACTTCACCGTTTCCGCGGAAATACCCAGCGTGTTGGCGATGCGCTTGTTCTCCCAGCCCTGCGCCAGCGCCGACAGGATGGACAGTTCACGCGCGGTCAGCGCCTCTTCGCCCAAGTGCTGCGCGATTTCCTCGGAGATCTCCGCCGACAGGCAGCGTTTGCCCTGCGACACGCGGCGTACCGCACCGATCAGCTCGCCGCGCAGGGAGCTCTTCAGCAGGTAGCCGCAGGCACCTGCGGCCAGCGCCTCGCGTGCATTGGCATCGCCACGGTAGGTGGTGAGGATGATAATCCGCGCCTCCGAAAACTCGCCGCGCAGGCGGCGGGTCAGTTCGATGCCGTCGATACCGGGCATCTGCAGGTCCACCAGGGTGACATCCGGCAGCAGGCGACGGAACTCTGCCATGCCCTCGTTCCCGTCCCCAGCTTCACCCACCAGCTCCAGATCGCTCTCCAGCGCCAGCATCGACGCGATGCCCTGGCGGATCAGCGGGTGGTCGTCGACAGTGAGGATGCGGATGGTCATGGTCGGGTCCGGGTCAGGAGTGAACCGTGCCGCCTGCTGCGCCCCAACGCAAGCGTATTTACCGAAGGGCCGCCCTTGCGGCAGGAAGCACCGACTGCGAAGCGCGCTGGCCTCTTCCCGGGTCATGCGTTCCAGCTGCGATCATCTTTGTCGGCGGTCGTCTTTCGACCGACCCTACCGCCCGCTCTCCCCCTTGCGCCGCCAAACCTAACACTGTTAGATTCGCTCCCTAACAACGTTAGGTAGACTCCCCCCAGTGCGCAAACCCATCGCCCGGGATCACATCGTCGCGGCCGCCTTCAAGCTTCTCGACGAAGCCGGCATGGAGGGCGTGACCCTGCGCAAGGTGGCCTGCATGCTGGGTATCCGCGCGCCGTCGCTGTACTGGCACTTCAAGAGCAAGCAGGCGCTGGTCGATGCCATGGCCGACGCAATGATCGTGGACGTGGCCCGCGCCATCCCCGATGGCCAGGCCTGGCGGCAGACCCTGCTGCAGGTCGCGCGCGAGTTCCGTACCGCGTTCAAGGCGCGCCGCGATGGGGCCCGGGTCTACGCCGGCACCTTCCTGGCCACTGAAAACGTGCTGCGGGTAGGCGAGACCTGCATCGCTGCGCTGGTCGGCGCGGGGGCGTCTGTCCGGGTGGCCGCGACGGCACCGATGGACCTGGTGTACTACACGATGGGCTTTGTGATCGAAGAACAGTCCTGGCCCGGCGACGGCAGCATGGAAGCGCTGGGCGCGTCCTTCATGGCCCTGGCCGAAGCGCGCTTCCCGCTTTGCTGGAGCGCCCGCGAGGTCTGGAGCGAGGTCGATTTCGACGCGCGCTTCGAACAGGGCCTCGGCCTGATGCTGGACGGCATCGAACAGCGCCTGGCCCGCGCCCCCTGAATCCCCTTTCCCTCGTTACCGCAGTTCCGACACGGAAGCTCACCGATGCGTGCCTCACTTTTCCGCCGTACTTCCCTCCTGCTGGTGGCCGTGTTGCTTGCGGCCTGCGGCAACAAAGACGAACAGGACGCCGCCGCGGCCGCCGCCAACTCGGCGCTGCCGGTGTCGCTGGCTGCCGTGCAGCAGCAGACCATGGCGCGCACGGTGCTGGTGTCCGGACCGGTCACCGCGTACGAGGAAATGCAGCTGGGCGTGGAGATCAGCGGCCAGCGCGTAACCGCGCTGCCGGTGGACGTCGGCCAATGGGTGAAGAAGGGCCAGGTGCTGCTGCAGCTTGACCATCGCACCCTGGACAGCGAGCTGGCGCAGGCCGACGCCTCGCTGAAGCAGGCGCAGGCGGCGCAGGAACTGGCGCGCCTGAATTACCAGCGCAGCGAAAGGCTCGCGGCGGAAAAGCTGATCAGCGAAAGCAGCCTGGATGAACTACGTGCCAACCGCATCAATGCCGAAGCGCAGACCGCCACCGCGCGTGCCTCGCGCGATGCGGCGCAGCTGCGCCGCGATTTCGCCGACCTGCGCGCGCCCGCCGATGGCCTGATCTCCAAGCGCCTGGTGCAGCCGGGGCAGGTGGTGTCGGCCGGCACCGAGCTGCTGCGCCTGATCCGCGATGGTCGCCTGGAATGGCGCGCCGAGCTGCCCGAAGACCAGCTCACCGGTGTGGCCGTGGGCAATACGGTGGAGCTGCCCTATGCGGATGCGGTGGTCACTGGCCGCATCCGTGCGGTCACCCCCGGCGTGGACGCGCAGACCCGCACCGGCACCATCTTCGCCGACCTGCCCGAACCGGGCACGCTCAAGCCGGGCGTGTACGTGGAGGGCCGCATCGTCATCGGCGAAGGCCCGGCGCTGACCGTGCCGACCGCGGCGATCGTGCAGCGCGACGGCCACAGCTACGTGTTCACCGTGAACGACAAGCAGCAGGCCGCGCGCCTGCGCGTGCGTACCGGCCAGGCCGTGCAGGGCCGCACCGCGATCCTTGAAGGGCTCAAGGCCGGTGACCGGGTGGTGGTGGAAGGCGCCGGCTTCCTCGGTGAAGGCGACCGCGTGCGCGTGGTGACCGATGCCAAGGCCAGCGCCAAATGAATATCTCCGCCTGGGCGATCAAGCGCCCGTTGCCTGCCCTGCTGATCTTCTTCGTGCTGTGCGTGGCCGGCCTGTGGGGCTTCTACCAGCTGCCGGTGGCGCGCTTCCCCGACATCGCCTTCCCGATGACCACGGTCACCGTGACCCAGCCGGGCGCCTCGCCCAGCCAGTTGGAAGCCGAGGTCACCCGCAAGGTCGAGGACTCGGTCGCCACGGTCAACAACGTCAAGCGCGTGATCTCTTCGGTCAGCGAAGGCGTCAGCACCACCACGATCGAGTTCCAGCTGGAGGCCGACCTGGCTACCGCGCTGGACGATACCCGCGATGCGGTCACCCGCATCCGCACCGACCTGCCGCAGGACATCCAGGAACCGGTGATTTCCAAGGTCGATATCGGCGGTTCGCTGATGACCTATGCGCTGGTTGCGCCGCACATGACCCCGGACGAAGCCAGCTGGTTCGTCGACCGCGACATCTCGCGCGCCATGTACGGGGTGCCGGGCGTGGCCCGGGTGACCCGCGTCGGCGGCGTGCAGCGCCAGGTGCGCGTGGACCTCGACCCGAACGCCTTGATCGCGATGGGCATCACCGCCGGTGACGTATCGCAGCAGCTGGCCCGCATCCAGGTGGAGCGCGCCGGTGGCAAGGCCGAAATCGAAGGCGCGCAGCAGACCATCCGCACGCTGGGCACGGTGGGCGACGCGCAGGCACTGCGCGATTACTCCATTGCCCTGCCGGACGGGCGCGCGGTGCGGCTTTCCACCCTGGCGAATGTGACCGACGCGGCTGCCGACCCCACCGACGCTGCATTGCTGGACGGGGAAAAGGTGGTGGCGTTCTCGATGTCGCGTACCCGCGGTTCCAGCGAAGTGAAGGTGGAAGCCGGTGTGCATGAGGCGCTGGACAGGATCAAGGCCGAACACCCCGGCATCGATTTCCGCCTGGTCACCACCGCCATCGACGAAACCCACCGGTCCTACGATTCCTCGATGACCATGCTGTGGGAGGGCGCGCTGCTGGCCCTGCTGGTGGTGTGGCTGTTCCTGCGCGACTGGCGCGCCACCTGGGTGTCGGCGCTGGCGCTGCCGTTGTCCATCATCCCCACCTTCGCGGTGATGTACTTCTTCGGCTTCACCCTGAACATCATCACCCTGCTGGCGTTGTCGGTGGTGGTCGGCATCCTGGTGGACGATGCGATCGTGGAGATCGAAAACATCGTGCGCCACCTGCGCATGGGCAAGCCGCCGCTGGAAGCGGCGCGCGAAGCGGCCGGCGAGATCGGCAATGCGGTGATCGCCACGTCGCTGACCTTGGCGGCCGTGTTCGTGCCGGTGGCGTTCATGCCGGGCATTGCCGGCAAGTTCTTCCGCGAATTCGGCTGGACCGCTGCCACGGCGGTGCTGTTCTCGCTGCTGGTGGCACGCCTGCTCACGCCGATGATGGCCGCCTACCTGCTCAAGCCACATGGTGAGGAGAAGCCCGAATCGAAGTTGATGGGCTGGTACCTGGGCTGGGTGGACAAAGCGCTGCGCCACCGGGGCTGGACCCTGTGGCTGGCCTTAGCCATGTTCGTCGGTTCGCTGGCGCTGGTACCGCTGATCCCGGCCACCTTCATTCCGCAGTCCGACCTCGGCCGCAGCAACCTCAACCTGGAGCTGCCGCCAGGCACGCGCCTGCAGGAAACCGTGGCCGTGGCTGAACGTGCGCGCGCGCTGCTCAAGGACATGCCGGAGCTGAAGCAGGTCTACACCGCGGTGGGTGCCGTGCTCGACCTGGGCGACCCCAGCGCCACCGGCGTGGGCGAACCGCGCAAGGCCACGCTGATCCTGGACTGGGGCGTGGCCGACGACCGCGACCGCGACCAGCGCGCGCTGGAACGCGATGCGCGCGAGCGCCTGTCGAACCTGCCCGGCGTGCGCGTGAGCTATGTCAGCTCCGAGCCGGGCAACCTGCTGCAGCTGGTGTTGTCCGGCGACGACCCGCAGCGCTTGCAGGAAGCGTCCACCGCACTGGAGCGCGACCTGCGCGGCATCCAGGGGCTGGGCAGCGTGACCTCCACCGCCTCGCTGCTGCGCCCGGAACTGCAGATCGTGCCCAACGCGGCGCGTGCGGCCGACCTGGGCGTGGCCACGCAGGACATCGCCGAAGCTGCGCGCATCGCTACCGCCGGCGACTACGAGCAGCGCCTGGCCAAGCTCAACCTGCCCGACCGCCAGGTGCCGATCCGGGTCGGCTTCGCCGAGGCCACGCTGGCCAACCCGGCGCTGATCGGCCAGCTGCGCGTGCCCGGCCGTGATGGCCCGGTGCCGCTGGCGGCGGTGGCCGAGATCCGCCAGGGCAGTGGCCCCTCGCAGATTTCGCGCTACCAGCGCCAGCGCAACGTGACCCTCACCGCCGAACTCAACGGCCGCCCGCTGGGCGATGTGATGACCGAAGTGCAGGCGTTGCCCGGCGTGAAGCAGCTGCCACCGGGCGTGACCTTCCTCAACACCGGCGACGCCGAAGTGTTCGTGGAGCTGTTCATCGGCTTCATGCTGGCGATGGCCGCTGGCCTGATCTGCATCTACATGGTGCTGTTGCTGCTGTTCAACCACGCGCTGATGCCGGTGACCATCCTGGCGGCGGTGCCGCTGTGTGCGGGCGGTGCGTTCGGCGCGCTGCTGATCACCCAGAACATGCTCTCGCTGCCGGCGCTGATCGGGTTGCTGATGTTGATCGGCATCGCCACCAAGAACTCGATCCTGCTGGTGGACTACGCGGTGATGGCGGAAGACGAACAGGGCATGAGCCAGCACGATGCGTTGATCGATGCGTGCCGCAAGCGCGCCCAGCCGATCATCATGACCACCCTGGCGATGGGCGCGGGCATGATGCCGATCGCCCTCGGTTTTGCCGGCGATTCCAGCTTCCGCGCACCGATGGCCATCGCCGTGATCGGTGGCCTGATCACCTCCACGCTGCTGAGCCTGATCGTGATCCCGGCCGCGTTCACGGTAATGGACGACCTGGGCGAATGGATGTCGCGCAAGTTCCGCCACAAGTCCACGCATCAGGCGCACTGATGAGGTGAAGCGGACCGGTAGAGCGGACTGTCAGTCCGCTGCTCTTCGCGCATGCCCATCACCGCGCGAACGGCAGCCGACTAACAGTCGGCGCTACCGCGGAGCTCTACCGTCGATCCTCGTCTGTGTTTCGTCCAGCTCGATCCGGGGTGCCGGCGCCCGTTAACCCGCGCGCTGGATCAGCTTCCAGCCATTCCCGGACGGATCGCGGAACCCCGCATCCACCGTGCCGTAACGCTCCACCGGTTCCTGGTTGAACTCCACCCCGGCCGCCGACCACTGCTTGTAGGTGGCCTGGCAATCCTCCACGGTAAACACCAGCGGCGGCATCGCGCCTTTCGCCACCAGTGCGTCCAGCGCCTGCGCGGTGGCGGCATCGTGCACCGGGGGGCCAGGGCGGAACAGGCCGAGCTGGAAACCGGGCTGCCCGGGGTGCTGCACGGTCAGCCAGCGGTAATCGCCATTACCGGCATCGGTGTGCACCACGAACCCCAGCTTGCCTACGTAGAACGCCAGCGCTTCTTCCTGGTCCCGCACGTAAAGACCGACGACTTCAATGCCCTGGTTCATGGGAACCTCCGGTGTGGATGAGGCTCCTTTTTACCCCCGTCGCGTACCCTGCCGCTTCTCCGAAACTGAGGTCTTGAGATCGGGGCGGCCGGCGGCCCGCGCGATGCACTCCGGCGCCTGCGCCGCAGTGCCGGCGGCGAGACTCGCGCGCAGCTCGCCCGGGCTCTGCCCGGTGATGTCGCGGAAGATCCGCCCGAACGTGCCCAGGCTGCTCCAGCCGGTCTGCAGGGCGATCTCGGTGATGGGCAGCCCGGTGTCGCGGCACAGCGCCACCGCGCGCTCGATGCGCCGGGTGAGCAGGTAGCGGTGCGGCGGCAGCCCGAACGCCTGGCGGAACTGCCGCGCGAAATAGGCCTCCGACACCGCGCTGACCTGCGCAAGCCGCGCCACCGGCCACGCCTCGTGCGGGGCGCGGTCCATATGGTCCTTGGCCCGCAGCAGCCGGCGCAGCAGTTCGGGGGTCTGGTTCATGCCGCACAGGCTAACGCGGTTTCAGCACGGCGCCCTCATCGCGGGCGGCCGACCAGGCGCGCAGCCCCATCACCGCCAGGCCGATGAACACCAGGTACAGGCCGGCGGTGACATCCAGCGACTTGACCAGGTACATGCCCACGTACACCACATCGACCACGATCCACAGCCACCAGGTGGCGACATGCCGCCGCGCCTGCCACCACTGCGCCACCAGGCTCAGCGCGGCCAGCATGGCGTCCAGCCACGGCAGCGCGGCATCGGTCCAGGTGTGCATGGCGGCACCCAGCGCCACGCCGAAGCCGATGCCCACCGCGAGGTCGCGCAGCAGCTGGCGGCGCGGCAGCGGCACGATCACGATCGCGCCGTCCTGTTCGGCATGCCGGTGCCAGCTCAGCCAGCCGTACAGCAGGAAGCCACCGAAGGCGACCTGCAGCAGGCTGTCCGAATACAGCCGCGCTTCGATGAACACGGTGGCATACAGCCCGACCGCGACCAGCCCCACCGGCCACGCCAACATGCGCCGCCGCGCCATCAGCCAGACCCCGAGCAGGCTGAAGACCACCGCGGACCATTCGAGCACGGCGCCGCTCACAGGGCGATGCTGACCGACAGCCGCGCCTGGCGCGGCGCGCCGGGGAACAGGTAGTAGTCGCCGGCAGTGCTGCCGGTGTCGCGCCAGTAGAAGCGATCAAACACGTTGTCCACCGACAGGCTCCAGGTGAGCGCATGGTCGCGCAGCTGATGCTGGAAGCGTACGCCGGCGTCGAACACCGAGTACGCCGGGGCCTTCACGCTGCCATCCACGGTGGCCGCATTGGACGCGGCGTAACGCCAGCCGCCGCTCACGGCCAGGCCGTCGAGGTACGGCAGGGCGTAGTCCACATGCACCGCTGCGCGCACCTCGGGCACGTTGACCAGCTGCTGGCCGTCGTAATACGCCGTGCCGGCATCGCGCGCGCGCGCCTGCAGCAGGCTGGCGCTGGCGTTCACTGCCAGCCGCTCGCTGAGCTGGCCATTGGCGGTCAGCTCCAGCCCGGTGTGCGCCTGGGTGCCTTCCTGCACGAAGGTGAAGCCGACATCGCTGGCATCGGGCTTGGCGTACTGGAACGGTTGGGTGATGCGGAAAAGTGCCGCGCCCAGCATCAGCCCATCGGCGGCGGCGTACTTGACCCCCAGCTCGCGCTGGCGCGACTGCATCGCCGGCAGGAAGGTGCTGCCGTTGCTGGTCCAGAACGGCGCTTCCTGGCCCAGCGAGAGGCCTTCCACATAGCTGGCGTAGACATTGACGCGTTCGCTGGCCTGCCAGATCAGCGCGGTCTGCGGCAGGAACTGCGACAGGCGGCTGTGCCGCTCCGGAACGCCACGCTTGTCGTAGGCGCGCTCGTCGAGGCGCACGTAGCGACCACCGGCCAAGAACTGCCACGCATCGCCCACGTGGATGCGGTCCAGTGCGAACAGCGCGCGCTGCCAGCTGTCCAGGCGCCGCGCCGACGGGCCCGGCTGCAGCGGCGAAGGTGCGAACACCGGCACCTGCGCATCGGCGATGTTGGCGGTGCCCACGTATTCGTTGACGTTCTGGCGCTTGTCCACGGTGCGGTGGAAGGCGCTGAGCCCGACCGACAGTTCATGCCGCAGCGTGCCGGTGGCGAAGCGCCCGCGCAGTTCGCCGCGCGCTTCGTCGTTGACCCGGGTGTCGTCCGGGCTGCGGTAGTCGTAGATGTCGTAATCGCCATTGGGGGCGAAATAGTTGCCCGGCACGCTGCCGTCGGCACAGCCGGCGGCGTAGTAGCAGCCGTAGGCGAAGGCGACGTTGTCGTCGATCACCGAACGGCTGTGGCCCACCGACAGCCGCGACTGCCATGCCGGGCTGAAGTCGTAGGTGTGCAGGGCGGTGAGGTTGTTGCTGGCGATGCCCACCGGCTGCTGCCACGGCTGGTGGCCAAGCATGCGGCTGCGGTCCACGCCCCGCGGCAACGCGCTGCCGCCCAGCAGCTGGTAGCCGCTGGCCGAGCGCTGCGCGCTGGTCTGGTAATTGGCATCCACTTCCAGCTTGCCGCGCTCGCCGATCAGCCAGTCGGCCGCCACCGAGTAGAAGTCGCGGCGGCCATCGGCGTGGTCGATGTACGAGGCGCTGTCGTCCCAGGCCGCGTTCACGCGCACGCCGAAGCGCGGCGTGATCCAGCCGCCCACGTCGGCGGCGACGTAGCGCGAGCCTTCCGAATCGGTGGCCAGGGTGACCGTGCGCACGTTGGCCGGGCGCTTGCCGACGTAATTGATGATCCCGCCCGGGGCCATCACGCCGGCGGCCAGGCCGGCCTCGCCTTTGAGGATTTCCACCTGCTGCACGTTGTCCAGCGCCAGCCGCTGTTCGCCGGCGATGGACAGCCCGTTGAAGCGGTAGCCGGTGGCCGGGTCCAGCGCGAAGCCGCGGATGGCGACGTTCTGGTAGTAGCCCACCGGCGCGTAGCTGTCACCCAGCGAGGCGTCGTGCCGGGCCAGTTCCGACAGGGTGCGGACCTGCAGCTGGTCCAGCAGCGCGCGGTCGAGCACGTTGACCGAGGCCGGGGTGTTCTTCCAGTCGGCGCTGCCGAAGCTGCTGGTCGGTGCGGTGCTCGCCGTGGGCGTGTTGGCCTGCACGCGGACCGCGGCCAGCTCGGTGGGCGAACGCCGGTCCGCGCCGGTGTCGGCTTCGCTGGCATGCAGGGGCAATGCGGCGCAGAGGGCGGCGGTCAGCAGCGTGAGGCGGTAGCGGTTCATTCGATTCGTCATCAGCCAAAGGAGACGAAGCGAAGGCACGCACACGCACCGGCCCGGAACGGGGGTGCGGCTGCTGCTCAAAGCTCCCTACGCCGGTGCAAACCGGATCAGGTTCCAAGGGACTCTCTCAGCCTGGCAGATCCAGGCACCCCCGCTTCAGTGGTCATTTTCACACCAATCGGCGCCCGTGGCGAGCCCGCCGGCTCAGGCGGCGGCGTGCAGGGTGGCCAGCAGCGCCCGCCCGGCGGTGCTGGCGAACCAGTCCGCATGGCCCAGCAGGAAGGTGTGCCAGGCCACGTCGGCATTTGCCGAGGAGCCGGTAACCCCTTGGAAATACTCGACTTCGGACAGGGCGAAGTCCAGGTGCACCAGTGGCAGCAGGTCAGCCAGCAGGTGCACCTGGGCGGCCGACAGTGGCCGGACCTGGCGGTAGCCGTGCAGCAGCGCCAGGGCGATCTCGGCGTGCGCCACCGGCCCGGTACCGCCTGCATCGAGCCAGGCAATGGCATTGCGCTCGATCGCGGTGGCCAGGTCGAACAGCGCGCTGGCCGGGGAGGCCAGGCCGAAATCGAACACCGTGGCCACCCGTGCCGCCGCGCCCTGGCCGTACCAGAGCAGGTTGGACACATGCCAGTCGTTATGCCCCCACAGCACCGGTTCGGTCTGCAGGCGGTCGGCCAGCGCCGCGTGCCAGGGCAGCACCGCGCACTGCAGCTCCTGCTGCCACGGCTGCCGCGACAGGTACGCGGCCAACCCGGGCCGGGCCGGCAGCTCGCTGCGCAGCCGTGCCAGCGGGTCGGGCGCGCGGATCAGGTCGTCGCGGGCCACCAGCAGGTGGGTACCACGCTGGGGCGCATGGTAGTCGGCCGCGGCCAGGTGCAGGCGGGCGAGCACGGCGCCCGCTTCGAGCGCATGCGCGGTTTCCGACGGGGGCGTCCAGGACGGGCTGTCGCGGTACAGGTCCTGGCCCGCGCCCTCTGCATGCAGTTCGTAGGTCCAGCTGTCGCGTTCGATCGCGGTGGCGCCGTGCCGGGTGTGCAGCACGTCCACGACCGGCAGCCCGGCGGCGGCCAGGTGGGCGATGAAGCGATGTTCCTCGCCCAGCAGCGCGGCCGTGCGTACGCTGGCGTGATGGCGCTTGACCAGGTAGCGGCGCGGGCCGGACCGCACCAGCGCCGCAGCGGAAAACGGCCGCGGACTGTGCCAGAGCACGTCGCAGCCGTCGTCCAGCGCGGGGTAGTGGTGGCGCAGCCAGGCCAGTTCGGCTTCGCTCAGCGCGGGCCAGTCGGCGGCAACCTGGTCGTTGGCCAGGCCCTGTACACGGTGGTCGGTTTCCATCGGGCGCTGCAGGATCCGCTCAGAGCTTGTTGTCGCGCATGTAGTCGAAGAGCTCGGCATCGCCCTTCATGCCGAGCTTGAGCATGGCGTCGCCCTTCTGGCGGCTGATGGTGCTGACGCTTTTGTGCAGTTTCTTGGCGATTTCCTTGACCATCAGGCCACTGGCCAGCAGGCGCAGCACTTCCACTTCGCGTGGCGACAGCGCGCGCGTGCGGTCGTCGCCGATGGACTGGGTACCGACCATGTCGATGCGCTCGCGCAGCTTGCGGCTGACATAGGACTGGCCGCGGTGCACGGCCTGGATCGCCACCGGAAGCTCATCCATGGTCGAGCTTTTGTCGACCAGCCCCAGCACCCCCACGCCCACCACCATGCGCAGGATGCCCAGGTTGTGGGACACGCTCAGCATCAGCACGCGCAGGTCCGGGTACAGGCGACGGATCTTCTCCAGCATGTCGATACCGTCAGGCTTGTTCGACGCCGGCATCGAGTAGTCGGTGACCAGCACGTCGCACTCCTGCTCCTTCAGGATCTCGAAAAGCTCCTCCACGCTGCTGGCTTCGGCCACCACCACGCCCACGCCACTGGATTCGATGGCGGCTTTGGTGCCAACCCGGACAACGGGATGGTCGTCGGCAAGGATTATGCGCAAGGTCATGGAATAGTATGGCCTGGTAGGCAGCGGCCCCTTGGGGCACGCCGCAGTGGGCGGATCACTCCTGGGAGAACAGACAGCATGCGTACCTCGGTTGTCCGCTGGCTGGTCGTGCTGGGGCTGGCGTGGGCGCTGGGCAGCGCCGCCATCGCGTCACCTGCACCTGCGCCTTCACTGTCGCCGCGCCAAGCCGACTGGATCGAACGGAACCCTACCATCTTCTTGGGCCTGTACGACAGCGGCTGGCCACCATTCGAATTCATGCACAACGGCCGCGCCGACGGGCTTGGCTACGACTACCTGATGCTGCTGACCCGGCAGCTCGGGGTGGACGTGAAAGTGCGGGTGTATCGCGATTGGGCCGATGTGCTGGATGCGGCGTGCCGGGGCGAAATCGACGTGGTGATGAACATCACCCTGACCCCCGACCGCACCCGCTGCATGGTCTATACCGGATCCTACGCCGATGCCCCGCTGGCGCTGGTCGGGCGGCTCGGGGACACCCGGATCTCAAGCGACCCCGACCTGGCCGGGCTGAGCGTGGTGACCGAACAGGAGTTCCTTACCCACGACCAGGTGCGGGCCCGGTTTCCGGCCGCGCGGCAGCTGACCGCGGCCAATACCCGTGCCGCGCTGCTGATGGTCGCCCAGGGCCGGGCCGACGTGTACATCGGCAATGCCCATGTGGCCAACACCCTGATCCGCCAGGAGGCGCTTGACGGGATCGCCCTGCTGCGGCCCAGCGACCTGCCCCCTGAACGCCTTCATTTCGGCGTGCCCAACAAGCACCAGCCCCTGGCCGAAGCGCTCGACAGCGCGCTGTCCACGGTCACCGCCGCCCAGCGCGAAGCGCTGTACAAGCGCTGGTTGCCGCCGCTGCAGTGGTCGGCGCAGTCGCGCCTGATCCTGGGCGACGCCGAGCGCCGCATCCTGGCCACGCCGCTGCGCATGGGTTACGCGCCTACCGGCGCGCCGCTGTCGTTCATCGACGCGGCCGGCGAGCCCAGCGGCGTGGCCGGCGATTACCTGCGCCAGCTGCGCATGGTTGGCGCGCAGTTGAACCGGGTCCCGGCGCACGACTGGTTCGAGGTGCGCGAACAGATGCGGCGGGGCGAGGTGGACGTGGTGATGGGCATGCCCAACGACGCGCATTACCTGGGTGATGACTGGGTCTTCAGCCAACCCTTCATCAGCGTGCCCAATGTCATCGTCACCCCCAACAACAGCCGCTCGGTGCTGGGCCTGGGCGACCTGGACGGCCGCAGCATCCTGCTGTCCGACCCCGAACGCCTGCGCGGCTACATCCTGCAGTACGCCCCGAAGGCGCGGATCGTGCCGGCGCGCAGCGTGGACCAGGCGCTGTCGCGTCTGGCCAACGGGGATGCCGACGCCTACGTCGGCAACCTGGCCATGGTCGACCGCGTGGTGCGCGAGGTGTACCCGGCCAAGCTGCACGTGGCCGCACCGGCCGGCTTCAGCGACCAGCTGTCGCTGGCGGTCAAGCGCCAGTACGCGCCGCTGGCCACCACCTTCGACCGCGTGCTGTCCAACCTGACCCCGCGCGAACACGCCGCCATCCGCGGCGACTGGCTGCTGGCCGAGTACCGTACCGGGCTGGACTGGCGCTCGGTCGCGCGCTGGGCCGTGCCGTTGTCGCTGGTGCTGCTGACCGGCATCGTCGTGCACGGCTGGGGTTACTGGCGGCTGCGCCGCGAAGTGGGCATGCGGCGCGGGCTTGAGCAGCGCCTGATGGAGGTCACCGACAACCTGCCGGCGATCGTCTACCAGGCCCGCCGCGACAGCGACGGCCGGGTCACCTTCCCGTACATCACCGGCGACCTGCAGTCGATGTTCGGGGTCAGCACCGCCGAAGTGATGGCCGATGAAAACCGCCTGGCCGAGCAGATCGATCCGCGCGACCGCGAGACGGTCAACCAGGCCCTGGCCCAGGCCGCGCGCGATTTTTCCGCGCTGGACCTGGAATTCCGCACCAGCCCGCACGGGGTGGTGCGCTGGGTACGCACGCGCGCGCTGCCGTATGCGGCGGCCGATGGCGCGGTGCTGTGGAGCGGTTACTGGGTGGACGTGACCGAAGCACGCGCGCAGGCCGACGCGCTGGCCGCGGCCAAGTCCGACGCCGAACGCGCCACGGCGGCCAAGTCGAACTTCCTGGCCACCATGAGCCATGAAATCCGCACCCCGATGAGTGGCGTGCTGGGCATGGTGGAGGCGCTGTCGCACACCGGGCTGGATGGCGAGCAGCGGCGCATCATCAGCGTGATCGAGGACTCCGCGCAGATGCTGCGCCAGATCCTCGACGACATCCTCGATTACTCGCGGATCGAAGCCGGCGCCCTGCCGCTGGAACCGCAGCCGGTGGCGTTGCGCACCCTGCTCGACAACGTGCAGCAGCTGCTTTCGCCGCAGGCATCCAGCAAGGGCCTGGAGCTCAGCATGGAAGTCGACCCGGCGGTGGGCTTGCAACACCTGGCCGACGGCATGCGCCTGCGCCAGATCGTGTTCAATCTGCTGAGCAATGCGATCAAGTTCACCAACGAGGGCTCGGTGGCCATCACCCTGAAGGTGGAGCGCGCCGACGACATCGCGCAGACCCTGCGCCTGAGCGTGATCGACACCGGCATCGGCATTTCCGCCGAGCAGCGCGAGCGGCTGTTCAAACCCTTCGCCCAGGCCGACGTGGCCATCACCCGCCACTACGGCGGCACCGGGCTGGGGCTGAGCATCTGCCAGCGCCTGGTCGGCCTGATGCGCGGGCGCCTGGAAATGCACAGCGAACCGGGCGAGGGCACGCGCGTGGACGTGGTGCTTAGCCTGCCGCTGGTACCGGGCGAAGAAATCATGCGCGACGACCAGCGCCCCGGTGGCGACGTGGAGCCGCTTCCGCCCGGCCAGGCGCGGCAGCGCGTGCTGGTGGTGGAGGACCATCCCACCAACCAGGCCCTGATGCGCTGGCGCCTGCAGCAGCTGGGCCTGCAGCACGAACTGGCGGTAGACGGCGAAGCCGCGCTGGCGCTGATGGACCGGTCCCACTTCGATCTGGTGATCACCGACTGCCGCATGCCGGTGATGGACGGCTACACCCTGACCCGCCATATCCGCGAGCGCGAACGCGGCAGCGGTAAGCGCATGCCGGTGCTGGCGCTGACCGCCAGCGCGCTGGCGGAGGACGTGCAGCGGTGCCGCGAAGCAGGCATGGACGACCTGCTGGCCAAGCCGGTGGCCCTGGCCACCCTGCGCCACGCGCTACGGCGCTGGCTGCCGTCGGACGAGGACGATGCCGGGCCCGCGCAGGACGCCCCGCTGG
>NZ_CAUQPH010000050.1:0-25962 GCF_963519925.1 uncultured Stenotrophomonas sp.
GCGTCACCCAGGGCGCGGCGCTGGGGGCGGTGGCGGCCATCGTGCTCGGTGCCGGCAGCGTGGGCGGCTGGACCCTGCCGTTGGCGGCGTTCGCGGGCGGTGCCACGGCGATCAGCCTGACCTATGCGCTGGCGCGGCCCGGTCGCAACACCGGCACCGCGACGCTGTTGCTGGTGGGGATCGCGATGGCGGCGTTCTGTTCGGCGGCGATCGGCTTCCTGACCTACATTGCCAGCGAAAGCGAGCTGCAGTCGCTGGTGTTCTGGCAGATGGGGTCGCTGGCGCAGGCCGACTGGGCCGATGTGGCGGCGGCGCTGCCGGTGTTCGTGCTCGGCACGGTCGCGCTGCTGCGCCTGGGCACGCCGCTGGACATGCTGGCGCTGGGCGAGCGCCAGGCGCAGCATCTGGGCCTGGACGTGAAGCGCACGCGGTTGAAGTTGATTGCGTTCAGCGCGCTGCTGGTCGGCGCGGCGGTCGCGTTTGCCGGTTCCATTGGTTTCGTCGGGCTGGTGGTGCCGCACGTGGTGCGCATGCTGGTCGGCCCGGGGCACCGCTGGCTGCTGCCGGTGTCGGCGGTGACCGGGGCGCTGCTGATCGTGGTTGCCGATACTGCGGCGCGCACGCTCGATCCGCCGGCGGAGATTCCGTTGGGACTGTTTTCGGCCGCGTTGGGTGCACCGTTCTTCCTGTGGCTGGTGCTGCACCAGCGGCGGAGCGGGGTGGTATGAGTGCACCTTTCCTGCAGCTGGACGGCGTGGGCGTGCGGTTCGGCGAGCGCCCGATCCTGCACGACATCCATCTTGGCTTCGCGCCCGGTACGCTGACCGCACTGGTCGGGCCGAACGGCGCGGGAAAATCCACCCTGCTGGCCGTCGCCAGCGGTGACGTGGAGGCCGACGCAGGGCAGGTGATCCTGCACGATCGGCCGATCGCCCGCTGGAAGGCGATGGCGCTGGCCCGCGAGCGCGCGGTGATGCCGCAGGACCACGCGGTGCGGTTCGCCTTCAGCGTGGAGGAAGTGGTGGCGATGGGACGCCTGCCGCATCCGGCCGATCCGGTCCGCGATGCGGCGCGGGTCGATCAGGCGTTGGACCAGGCCGAGATGGCGCGTCTGCGCCGCCGCGAAGTACAGACACTGTCCGGTGGAGAGGCGGCGCGTGCCACGTTCGCGCGCGTGCTGGCCCAGGACACGCCGCTGCTGTTGCTCGACGAACCGACGGCAGCGCTGGACCTGCGCCACCAGGAGCGCACGCTTCGCACCGTGCGTGGGCTGGCCGATGAAGGTGCCTGCGTGATCGTGGTGCTGCACGACCTCAACCTGGCGGCGGGCTACGCCGATCGCATCGTGCTGCTGGAGCAGGGCAGGGTGGCCGCGGACGGAACGCCCGACCAGGTGTTGACCCGCGAGCACATCGAACGGGTCTACCAGCAATCGGTCGTCGTACTGCGGCATCCGCTCCGCGACGTGCCGCTCGTCGTCGTCAGCTGACGTCGGGTTCTCCCCGCTTTTTGCTGCTCCCCAGCGTCCTAGCATAGTGCTTCCTCCCTGTGGGGGAGGCGCGTGCCGTGCGTTGCGCTGGCTCGCGGGCGGCGTGTCGCATTCAACGCGAATACAACTAATTGCAGCCTCTTTTGAACAATGTTGCATGTGTGGTGGCGCGATCGGCCCGTAATCTTTGCGGCGTTCCACAGGGTCAATCAAGCATCCGCTCGGGATTGACCATTTCGATCGTTTGATAACCCACCACAAGGAAACACACACCATGAAGTTCACCAAGACCCTGATCGCCCTGGCCATCGCATCCTCGGCCGCCATCGCCCCGACCGCCTTCGCGCAGTCGGCCGACCTGTCTGTCACTGGCCGGATCTTCCCGGGCGCCTGCGTTGTCGAACTGGGCAATGGCGGTAACGCCGATCTGGGTGACATCCGCCTGGATACGCTGCAGGTCGATATCAATACTGTTCTTGACGATGTTGATCTTCCCATGAGCGTGACCTGCGATTCCGCCGTCCGCTTCGCGTTCCAGGGCGTCGACAATACTCCCGACACAGCGATCAACGCGTTGCAGTATGGGTTGGGGCTTACCTCGGCTGACGAGAAAATCGGCAGCGCCCGGCTTGGCCTGGTTGACGTCACCGTTGATGGTGAGGAAGGCCAGCCACGGACGTCCGACGACGGCGGTGTGAACTGGGTGATCCATGCGTATCCGGAATACGCTCACATCGGGAAGGACCACCTGCTTGGTTTCAGTGCCGCGGGACCGAATGCGAGCCCGGCCGCCATTGAAAACCTGCAGGGCACCCTGAAAATCAGGGCCACCATTGCGCCGACCAGCGCCTTGACCGTTACCGACGAAGTTCTGATCAACGGCAGCGCGACCATCAACCTGTTCTACCTGTAATTGCATCATCGGCTTCGACGTGCCGCATATGCGGTGCGTCGGAGCATCTGACAGACATCAAGAGGAATATTCCATGAAGCTTTCCACTGCGCTGATTGCGCTGGCCGTTTCCGCTTCGGCCGCCATTGCCCCGACTGCCTTCGCGCAGTCGGCCGACCTGTCCGTCTCTGGCCGGATCTTCCCGGGCGCCTGCGTCATCGAAATTGGCAACGGCGGCGTCGCCGACATGGGCGATATCCGTGCAGACACCCTCAATGCCGACTTGACCACCGTCCTTGAACCGGTCGACCTCCCGGTTACCGTCACGTGCGAGTCGAAGGTCCGCTTCGCACTTCAGGGAACTGACAATGCCGAGAACAGTTCTCCGTCGTCGTCCTACTACGGCCTCGGGTTGACCCCGGCCGACGAGAAGATTGGCGGTGTGTCCTTCAACCTTTCCGATGTGACTGCTGATGGGGGCGCCGGATACTTCACGCGTTCCTACACCAACGGCCAGAACTGGACCCCGGCCACCGCCGGCGGTCCTTACAACATTGGCAAGAAGGACCTGGTGGGTTTTGCAAAGACGCAGGGCGGCAACACGGGCCCGTCTCCGATCGAATCGCTGCAGGCCGTTCTTCGGGTTGGTGCCTACATCCAGCCGGCTAGCAGCCTTACGCTTACCGATGAGATCGTCATCAACGGCAGCGCAACCATCCACGTAATGTATCTGTGACTGGCAGTTCCCGGTGCAACACAATGCCACGATGAAACGGATCTGCCTGTAACAACCGGCTCCGGCGCACCCAGGTGTGCCGGAGCTTTTTTTGAGCCCAGATGTTCCGCTTTCACCATGGCTTCACGGCATCGGGCGCATGAATGCGCCCAGCAAGGCAACAGCATCGCCCCGGCACCCGGCCGGGGGCTTGTGAATCGGGGGATTCATCGGCTGCGCATTGCTTCATCCATCGCGCGGGCAATATGCAGCCAGATACCCTTGAGGAGCTGGTCCCATGGCTATCGCACGCCTCGCTGTCCCCGTCCTTGTCGCGGGCCTGGTGGCCCTGTCCAGCGCGCAGCACGCCCGCGCCGACGGCATGACCCCGGAAAGCTCGATCGTGATCCTGCCGACCAACCAGGCGTCCACGTCGATCCTGGTCAAGAACACCGGCAAGACCACCGACATGTTGATGGTGGATATCAAGCCCATCGACGAAGACACGGTCGAAGTGGCGTCAATCGACCCGCCGTCCGGCACGACGACGGTCAAGGCCGGCCAGCAGCAGAAGGTGACCTTCACCTTGTTGGACGAAGCCAGGAAAACCGAGGTGCAGCGCTTGC
Source organism: uncultured Stenotrophomonas sp. (assembly GCF_963519925.1). Classification (NCBI taxonomy): domain Bacteria; kingdom Pseudomonadati; phylum Pseudomonadota; class Gammaproteobacteria; order Lysobacterales; family Lysobacteraceae; genus Stenotrophomonas; species uncultured Stenotrophomonas sp. Next base: position 3,723 of record NZ_CAUQPH010000050.1, read on the forward strand.
GCCGGGTCGTATTCGAGGGCGCCACGGGCAGGATCAAGCGCGACAAGAAGCGCAACGAAGTGGGCGTGACCGTGAGCCAGAACCTGCCATTGCTCATCCATCCCGCGAAGCTTGAGCTGGTCAGTGATCCCTGGAAATTCCTGAAGTGGGCCGTGTCCGATGGCAATCTGACGGTCAGCAACGACAGCCCCTACGTCGTGCGTCTGTCGCAGAAAGCCGTGTCGCTGCCCTCCAACGCCGAACTGGGACTGCCCCGTTCCTACGTGCTGCCCAATGGGCGCCTCACCATCAAGCTTCCGCCCAAGGCGGCGACGGATGGCAGCATTCGAATCTACCCGGCCACCGTGTACGGCTTCCAGACCGATCATTTTGACGCGCCGATAGCCAAGGCAAAGTAGCTTGGCGAATCCGACGTAATGGGCCTCATTTTGCAAGAACTTGCATATTGAGCGGCGCAAATGACCCGTATTGTTCGCGACGTTCCATTGTGTCAATCGAACATTCATTAGCGATTGCTCAATTCAATCGTCCGCGAATCAAGCCACGAGGTATCCACCATGAAGCTCACCACCACGCTGATGGCCCTGGCCATCGCTTCCTCCGCCGCCATCGCGCCGAACGCCTTCGCGCAGTCGGCCGACCTGTCCATCACCGGCAAGATCCTGCCCGGCGCCTGTGTGATCGACCTCGGCAATGGCGGGGTTGCCGACTTCGGCGACATCCGTTCGAACGCGCTCGAGACCGATACCAGCACCCCACTGGATGCGGTGGAGCTGACCATCAGCGTCACCTGTGACGCCGAAACCCTGCTCGCGTTCGAGGGCTTCGACAATACCGACGGCAGCTCGTACGTGGCCCACCGCTATGGGCTGGGCCGCACCGCCGAGGACGAGAAGATCGGCAGTGCGACGATCGGGCTGAAGGGCGTCAGCATCGACAGCAAGCCCGGCTTTGCGACCACCTCCTACGATGGCGGCGCAACCTGGTCCAACGGTGTTGCCGGCAACCCTGCGCCCATCCCGACCGACGGCATGGTCGGCTTCACCGAGACCCAGGGCGATGCCGACGGGCCGTCGGGCATGAAGAGCCTGCAGGGCACGCTCGAAGTCAAGGCATTCATCGCGCCGAGCGCCGCGCTGACCCTGACCAGCGAGGTGCTGATCAACGGCAAGGCCACCATCAACGTGATGTACCTGTAACGGTTCACCAGCCTCCGACGCCGCGCATCGCCGCGCGCGTCGGACAACGGTAGTGGTGGTTTCACCGGTACTGATCCCTGCGGAGGTTGCGATGCTGACGCTTTCCAGAATGCTGATGGCGATTGCCTGCGTGGTGCTGGCGCCGCGCGTCTGCGCGCAGTCGCTGGACCTGAGTATCGTGGGCACCATCCTGCCGGGAGCCTGCAGCGCCGAGCTCGGTGGTGGAGGCGTAATCGACCTGGGCACCGTACTCGCCGAGAAACTGGATCCGGTCGAAGAGACATCGCTCGCCCCGGTGCTGGTCCCGCTGACAGTGACCTGCCAGGTACCGGTGCTGTTTGCGTTCAAGGGCACGGACAACACCGGCGACAGCGCCTCGGTGGTGACCCGTTATGGCCTGGGGCTGACAGCGGATGGCGAGAAGATCGGCGGCGCGGTCATCCGGTTCAGGGACCCGACGTCCGACGGCGCGCCGGTCTACTACACGCGCTCTGAAGATGGCGGGCAGGAGTGGGAGGTCAGCGGCAACACCGGTACCACCTGGCTCGGAAAGGCCTCGATCAATGGCTTCGCCGCCGCCGAAGGTTCGGTGGGCGGCCCGGACCACCTGTCGTCGCTGCAGACCCAGCTTGAGATCCGCACCTACATCCAACCCACCAGCGCGTTGACCATCGACGGCAACGTGCCGATCAACGGGCGGGTCACCATCGACCTGATCTACCTCTGACCCCCTACTGCTGGAAGAGGATGCCACCATGAAGCTTGCCACGTTCCTGCTTGCCGTCGCCTGTGTCGCCGCGGCGCCACGTGTCCTTGCGCAATCGGCCGATGTTTCCATCAGCGGTCGGATCCTGCCGGAGGCATGCGACGTCCAGCTGGGCAATGGCGGTGTCGCCGACCTGGGCATCATCAATGCGGCGACGCTGAATTCCAGCACCTACACCGACCTGGATCCGGTGTCGCTGACATTGGCGGTGTCCTGCGGATCGCCGGTGCTGCTGGCCTTCGAGGGCAACGACAACCGCCACGAAAGTGCCGCGTATACCAACATGTATGGCATGGGGTTGACCCCGGAATCCGAACGCATCGGCGGGGTCGAGCTCAGCCTGGGCAATGTGACCGTCGATGGCGTGCCCGGCTATGGCACCGCATCTTCCGACAGCGGTGCCACCTGGGATGCGTCCAGCGCCGCGCCCTTGAGCGACATGCCACCGAACCGGTTGCGCGGGTTCGCCAAGGAACTGGGCGTGGTGGACGGCCCCGCGCCGACCACCACGTTGCAGGGCAACGTGGTAATCGGCGCCAGGATCCAGCCGACCGAGGTGCTGCGCCTGAAAGGTGAGGTGGACATCAGCGGCAGCATCAGCCTCAATGTGATCTATCTGTAAGCGAACGACTGCGGCCGCAGGCCGCTGCGGTGCCGTTGTGCCGGAACCGGCGTGAGCGCGGTTGCGGTTGCTGGTGAATCGGGGGATTCCAGGCAACAGGTACGGGGTGATGGGCCGGACAGATACGGTTCAATCGATGCAATGGATGGGCAGCCTGCTGCTGTGCGGCTCCCTGCTTGCGACGCCTGCGCGGGGCCAGCAGCTGGCCGCTGAAGCGGGTGCGCCCGTTGACGTGGTTGGCGAGGGACAGGACGAGGACGAAGAACTGGAGTTCGATGCCGACCTGCTGCGGCAGCGCGGCCTGGACCCGAAGCTGGGTGAGTACCTGAGTCGCGGCGCACGCTTCACCCCCGGCGAGCAGCGGGTGACGCTGGTGGTCAACACCCAGCGGATCGGCGAGGCGGTGGTCCGCTTCGACGAGGAGGGGCGACTGTGCATGGACCAGGCGCTGCTGGACCGCGCCGGATTGAAATCTCCCAAGCCGAGTGGCGCTGGCGGCATGCTGGCCTGCGACGATTTCAGGCGGGCGTTCCCGGCCACGGTGGTCGAAAAGGATCCCGGCATGCGCACGGTGACCCTGCTGGTGCCCGGCGAGAGCCGCCAGCCGGGGCGGGGCGGCGTGGACGGATTCGTGCAGGGCGGGGTGGGCGGCCTGTTCAACTACAGCGTGATGGCCACCCGCAGCGATGGCAGCAGCGGCGCCAGCACCTACGTGGCGGCGATCACCGAGGCCGGCTTCAACGCCGGCGACTGGATCTTCCGCAGCCGCCAGAACTACACCCGCTCGAAGGAGAAAGCGACCCTGGACGTTACCCAGAGTTACGCCCAGCGCAGCTTCGCCCGCTGGAAGACGGTGGTGCAGCTGGGTGAGCTGGACATGCTCAGCCCGGTGCTGCCCGGCACTGCGTTCACCGGCGTGCAGCTGTTGCCCGAAGCCGGGCTGCAGGTGTCCGACGGTCCGGTGATCAGCGGCATCGCCGACTCTACCGCGCGGGTGGAAGTACGCCAGCGCGGTGTGCTGCTGTATGCCACGGTGGTGGACGCCGGGCGTTTCAGCCTGTCCGGCCTGCCGGCGCTGTCGGCGTTGACCGATGTGGAGGTGAGGGTGATCGAGGCCGACGGCAGGGAACACGGCTTCACCGTGCCGGCGGTGGCCCTTGCCGGGCTGGTGCGCCCGCAGAGCGGCTACACGCTTGCGTTGGGGCGGGTACGCAACATGGAGCTGGCGCCGGGACGGCAACCCTGGGTGGCCAGTGCCAGCTGGAGCGGTGCGCTGGGCGGCCGCGGCACCGGCAGCGTGGCGGCGATGGCGGCGCAGGACTACGCTGCGCTCGGTAGCAGCGCGTTCCTGGGCTGGCGCCATGGCACCTCGATCAATCCCTACGTGCTGCTTTCGCAGGCACGCGACGACGCCGGCACGCACACGGGTTGGCATGCGGGCATCGGCGTGCAGCAGGTGCTGGGCAGCCAGCTTTCGCTCAATGCGGGGGTGGCGATGCAGTCCCGCGCGTACCGCGAGCTGGTCGATGTGATGTCGATCGATGCCAGCGGCGGATCCCGCGCGCGCTACCGCGAGCAGGCCAACCTGTCGCTGAGCTGGTCGACGCGCTGGCTGGGTTCGATCAGTGCGGGGTACTCGCGCGCCACCGTGTTCGACGGGCGCCCGACCTCGCGCGCGTCGTTGTCGTGGGGCCGCAGTTTTCCCTGGGCGTCGGTATCGCTCAACGCCGAGCGTGACCTGGCACAGCGCGACGTGCCGGACGGCAGGCGGGACACCGTGGAGGGCGATGCCTACCGGGTATACCTGAGCGTGAGCGTGCCCCTGGGCGGTCGCCGGCAGGCACGCGCCAATGTCCAGCACGACCGCTCCGGGGAACGCGTCGGCCTGTCCTACAGCGATGCGCCCAGCGATACGCTCAGCTACCGGCTCGCGGTCGATCGGGATTCCTGGACCGGCCGGACCGACAGCAGCGCCTCGGCCGCCTGGCTGCCCCGCTATCTGCAGACCAGTGTCTCGTATACGCGCTCCAGCCTGGGGAACTCGTCCAGCTCGGTGTTGATGAGTGGGGGCGTCGCCCTGCATGGTCGCGGCGTCACCCTGTCGCCGTATCCGATCCAGGATACGTTCGGCATCGTTGCGCTCAGCGACAGGATCGCCGGGGTGCAGATCGGTACTCCGTATGGCCCGGTCTGGACCGATGCGTGGGGCAAGGCGGTGGTGGCGCAGCTCACCCCTTACGTGACCAGCCTGGTCGAGGTGAACACCAACAGCCTGCCGCGCAACATGATCCTGGACAACGGCGTGGTATCGCTGGATGCCGGGCGCGGCGCGGTGGCGCAGCTCGACCTGGACGCGCGCTTCAGCCGGCGTATCCAGCTGTTGCCGAAGCATCCCGACGGCACCGCGCTGCCGCACGGCACCACCGCGTTCCGCAGCAACGACGACCTGGTGGGGATGGTCACCGCCGCGGGCTCGCTGTTCGTCCGCGACGCGGTGGACGGCGAGATCCTGGAGCTGCACCTGCCCGACGAACGCGTGTGCACGCTCAGCTACCGCCTGGACGAGCACGAGGATGAAACCGTGACCATGCCTTCTGCGACGGTCATCTGCACGCCCGGCGTGGCGGAGGCTTCACCATGAGCATCCACGGACAGGCGGTGCGGCTGATGTTGTTGCTTCTGCTGCTGGCGACGGGTGGCGCGGCGCAGGCGCGGATCGATCCGCTCAAGCGTTGCACCATGACGCTGTCACCGGGAATGATCGACTACGGGCAGCTCACCTCCGTGCAGGCCACCCCCCTCCCGTTGGCGTTGTCGCGCGGGCCGGGGCTGATCCGCCCGACCGGCATCCCGCTGCCCGCGCGCACGCTGTTCCTCAACCTGGTCTGCCCGCAGCCGATCAACCTGACCATGCTGTTCCATGCGCCTTCACGCAATTCGTCACAGTACGATTTCGGCGGCGGGGGCGGCTATATCCTGCGCGTGCACGACGTGCGGGTGGACGAACTGCCCGTGGACATCGGCCTGGTGACGGTGCCCGGCGAGCCGCCGACCACCATCGCCGAACGCCTGGAGTGGCTGCCCGAGCATGCATGGGTGCCGATGCGCGCGGGCATGCAGGTACCCGGGAGCCGACTGTCGGCGCAGATCGACGTGGAAACCTGGGTCAGCGCCGACCTGGCCGCGCTGCGCGATGCGCAGGTATGGGAAGCGGAAGGCATCATCGATGCCGAGGACGCCCGTCAGTTCGCCGCGCTGGGACTGCGGGCGCAGGCGATGCCGCGCTCGTGCACGCCGCGGCTGACGCCGTCGGTGCTCGAGCTCGGCACGGTGCCGCGCAGCAGCCTGCATGCGGACGCCGCCTACGCACTGCCGCGGCGGACGGTGCAGCTGCAGTTGAACTGCAGCGGACCCACGCGGCTGGCGGTGAAGCTGCTGGACAACCGCGCCGGCACCGAGGCGGGTTGGGCGGCCGACATACCGGGCCCGGCACGCTTCGCCCTGGCACCGCGCGGCGGCGGGGTGGCAGGCATCTACATGCTGTCGTTCGGCGCGGTGATCATGGACGGGCAGACGATGCAGGTGCTGCGCGGCACCGGCGAGCGTGCCGACAACTGGAGTGGCCAGGAGGAGGGCGCGCCGCTGCAACGCTTCGACGCGCATGCCGCGGTGTACGCCTTCGCCGCGCCCGGCCAGGTCGTGCCCGGCGCCGTCGACAACCTGAGTGCGCCGCTGCAGGTGGATGTCCAGCTGGCGCCGACTTCCGTGCTGGAGGCCGGCGAGGAGGTGCTGCTCGACGGCGGGGTCACCGTCGAGATCGTGTACCTGTAAGGCCGCTTACCAGCCGAACGTCGCCGTTGCCATCACGCTGCGGCCGCTGCCGTAGTAGCAGGACGACACCCCGGTGCAGGTGGACACGTAGCGCTTGTCGGCAAGGTTGCTAGCGTTGAGCGCCAGTTTCACGTCGGTGCTGCCGAACTGGCCCAGGTCGTAGCGGATCGCGGCGTCGAACAGGGTGTAGGACGGAATGCGGTACAGGTTGGCGCTGTCGCCGTAGCTGACGCCGTTGTAGCGCGCGCCGGCGGCCAGGCTGAGCCCGCGCAGGCGGCCGGCCTGGAAGGTGTAGTCGGCCCAGAACGAAGCGGTCAGGTCCGGCACCATCGCCAGCTGCCTGCCGCGATAGGCGCTGGAACGCAGCATTTCCGACTCCATCCGCGATGCGGCACCGATCACGCTCAGGCCGGCGACAGGGGTGACGCGGCCTTCCAGTTCGATGCCGCGCACGCGTCCTTCATCGCCCTGGATGGAACAGACCACCGTGCCGGTGGCGCCGCAGTTGCGATGGCTGGCGACCGGATCGTCAACGATCATGTTTTCCTGGCGCAGGTCGTACACCGCCAGGGTGACCAGGCCGTCGACGCGGGCCGGCTGGTACTTCAGGCCGGCTTCCCACTGCGATCCGGTGACCGGCTCGAAGGCGGTGCGGGTGAAGCTGTCCAGCGGCGACTTGGTGGCCGGCTGGAACGATTCCGCATAGCTGACATACGGGGTAAGCCCGTTGTCGAACACGTACAGCAGGCCGCCCCGGCCGGTGAACGCTTCGTTCTTGATCACGTTGTGCGGGCCGGGTTGGGACACGCCGGTGGCGATGTTGCGGGTGGCGCTGAGGGTGTCGTCCTTGGTCCAGTCGTAACGCCCGCCCAGGGTCAGGCGCCAGTTGCCGGCGGCGAGCTGGTCCTGCAGGTACACGCCGCTCTGGCGGTTGATGCCGCTGGTGGGCGTCTCGCTGGTGACCGTGGGCTGGTAGGGCAGGTAGACCGGGTTGAAAATATCGATCGGGCGCGGGTTGCTCATCGCGCTGCGCACGCCTTCCCAGTCCGCACGCTGCCAGTCCCAGCCGAGCAGCACGGTGTGGTCGACCGCGCCGGTGGCGAAACGCGCCTGCAGGCGGGTGTCGAAGGTGTCGCCGTCCGAGTCGCCGGTACCCTGCACGCCGCGCCGGTTCTGGGTGCGGCCGTCGGCGTTGAGCGCGCCGAAGGTGACCACGCCTCGGTAGAGCGAATCCACATGGGTGCGGCGTGCGTTCTGGGTCAGGGTGAGGTGCTCGTTGAACGCGTGCTCGAACATCCAGCCGGCCGTCCACAGCGTGCGGTCGTAGGTGTTCCAGTCCGGCTGGCCGATGAAGGTGCTGCTCTTCATGTGACCGTACGGGGTGGCGGTGAGCGTGCCGGCCATCGGCAGGAACTGGTAGGTCGAACCGCCATCATCCTTCTGGTACATGCCCAGCAGGGTGAGGCGGGTGCGCTCGGCGATCTGCCAGGTGTAGCTGGGCGCCAGGAACCAGTGTTCCTGCTCGGTGTGCTTGATCTGGGTGTCGCCATCGCGATACAGCCCGACCAGGCGCAGCAGGTGCGCGTCGTCAGCGCTGCCGCCGCCCACGTCGAAGGCCGCGCTGTACTGGCCGTCCGCATTCAGGCCCAGGCGCAGCAGCTGCCGCTGGTCCGGGGTGGGGGTCTTGCTGACCTGGTTGACCATGCCCCCGGGAGCGACCTGGCCATACATCACCGCGGAAGGGCCCTTGAGCACCTCGACGCGGTCCAGGTTCCAGCTGTCGAACATGCTGCGGTTCCACTGGCTGCCCTGCGGTGCGCGCATGCCATCCAGGGTTACGTTGTTGGCCCAGCTGCCGGCGTCGAAACCGCGGATGCGGAAATCGTCCACGCGGTTGTCGATGCCGCTGCTTTCCAGGCTTACCCCGGCAACGTAACGCATGGCGTCGTTGAGCGACTGCACGCCGCGCGCGTCCAGTTCGGCGCGTTCGATCACGGCGATCGACTGTGGTGTTTCGGCGATGGCGGTGCTGGTCTTGGTGGCGCCACTGGTGCTGTTGGTGGCGCGGTAGGCGTTGACCTGCACGGCGTCCAGCGCGGTGGCGGTCTGCGCGAGCACGGCAGGTGCGAAGGCGGCTGCGGCCAGGCCGCAGGCGAAGGCAAGCAGGTTGGGACGCAACCGGCGGAATGAAGCGGGGGAGGAGGTCATGGCGGAATCCGGAACGTGCGCTCCCATTCTAGAGACTTCCCTGAATGATGCAATTGCGACCTATTCGCATGTAAGTCCTGATCGGGCGGTTTTGTTGCACTGGTGAGTGGTGTGCCGGGAGTACGACTCCAGTGTTTCATTGATGTGGTGAATAAAGCCTTGCGTGGCGAGGGCAGAGGTCTAGAATGCGCGGATATCCCCGCTGACCACCGCCATGACTTCGATGCCGCTCCTGACGTTCTTTACTCGCACCCGCGCTGTCGCGGGACGGGCGCGTCTGCCTCGCGGTGCATCTGGCGGCTGATCGATCCACGATCAGCGCAGCACCCCCGACAGAGCGCCCACCGGGCGCTCTTTTCGTTTCCGCTTTTCCATTCCGTTCCAGAACCGTTCGAAGGAGAACGTGCCATGCACCAGATCGCCGAGCCCCAAACCTGGCCGCACCCCGTCAGCCAACGGCGGCGTGCGGCTCCCTGAAGTTGGCAGCAGCGAGACCCATCCCATGAACACCCAGACTCTCAATCTTCGGCGCAACCTCGGCATCATTGCCCACATCGACGCCGGCAAGACCACGCTCACCGAACGCCTGCTGTGGAAAACCGGCGAGATCCATCGCGTCGGCGAAGTCCACGACGGCGCCGCGACCACCGACTTTTCGGCGATCGAACGCGAGCGCGGCATCACCATCGGCGCGGCCGCCGTGCAGGCGCATTGGGCGCCGCGCGACCAGCCGACCCACCACCTGACCCTGATCGACACGCCCGGGCACATCGACTTCGCCATTGAAGTGGAGCGTTCGCTGCGCGTGCTGGACGGCGCGGTGGCGGTGTTCTCGGCCGTGGACGGCGTGCAGCCGCAATCGGAAAGCGTGTGGCACCAGGCGCGTCGCCATGGCGTGCCGTTGATCGCGTATGCCAACAAGATGGATCGCGTCGGCGCCTCGTTCCAGCGCGTGCTCGACCAGCTGCAGGACAAACTGCAGGCGCGGCCGTGGGCGCTGGGTTGGCCGCTGGGCGCCGAGGGTGACTTCCATGGCTGGGTCGACCTGGTCGAACGCAGCACGGTGCGCTGGGACGACGCCGGCCAGCCGACGCGCAGTGCGTGGACCGCCGCCGAACAGGGCGAGTGGGAAGCGCGCCGCGCTGCGCTGGTGGAAGCGGTGGCCGACCACGACGAGGTGCTGGCCGAAGCCTGGCTTGCCGGCGACGCGGTGGACGCGGCGGCGCTGCGCGCCGCACTGCGCCGGGGCACGTTGGCCGGTGCCGGCGTGCCGGTGCTGGCGGGTGCTGCGTTCAAGAGCAAGGGCATCGAAACCCTGCTCGACGCGATCGTGGACTACCTGCCTGCGCCGGAAGACCGGCCGGCGGTGGTGGCCACGACCGACGCAGGCGAGCTGTCCCTGCCACCGGACCCGAATGGCCCGCTGGCAGCGCTGCTGTTCAAGATCACCCACCAGCACCATGGTGCGTTGAGCTTCGTGCGGGTGTATTCGGGGTCGTTGAAGGTGGGCGATGCGTTGGCCAGTTCGCAGCATGCGCAGGGACGCCGGGTCAGCCGGCTGGTGCGGGTGCAGGCCGACCAGACCCATGACATCAAGCAGGCCGTCGCCGGCGACATCGTGGCGGTGCTGGGCTGGAAGGATGCGGTGAGCGGCGAAACGCTCAGCGCGCCGTCGCGCCCGCTGCTGCTGGATACCATCCGCGCGCAGCAGGCGGTGCTGGCATGGCGGTTGACCGCGGAAAAGTCGGCCGACCTGATCCGCATCGCGCAAGGTCTGGCCAGCCTGGCCCAGGAAGACCCGTCGTTCCATGTCGACACCGATGCGGAGACGGGTGAAACCCTGGTGTGGGGCATGGGCGAACTGCACCTGGAGGTGATGGTCGAGCGGCTGCGCACCGAATGGAACGTCAACGTGCGTACCGGTGCGCCGCGCGTGGCCTACCAGGAAACCCTGCGGCAGGCCTTGAGCGGGGTGGAAGGCAAGGTGGTCAAGCAGACCGGCGGACAGGGACAGTACGCCCGGGTGGTGCTGGATGTCAGTCCGCGCGAGGACGGCGAGGTGCATTTCGTCGACCGTACCGCGGGTGGTGTGGTGCCGCGCGGATTCGTGGCGGCGGTGGAGAAGGGCGTGCGCAGCGCACTGCTGGAGGGCCCGCGTGGGCATCCGGTGGTGGGTATCGAGATCGCGCTGGTCGACGGGCAGACCCATGCCAAGGATTCGTCGGACATGGCCTTCCACCGTGCCGGTGCCGAAGCGGTGAAAGCTGCCCTGGCGCAGGCTGGCACGACCCTGCTGGAGCCGGTGATGGAAGTGGCCGTCCATGTGCCGTCGGCGAACGTCGGCGACGTGGTAGGCGACCTCAACCGCCGCCACGGTCGCATCGCCCTGATCGAAGACCAGGGCGGTCGTGCCGAAGTGCTGGGCTACGCGCCGTTGGCGCAGCTGTCCGGTTACACCACCTCGCTGCGCTCGCTGACCCAGGGACGCGCGTCCAGCGACATGCGCTTCACCGGCTACGAAGAAGTAACGGCGGCGTAGAAAGCGCCGCCGTCAGGAATGGGAACGGGGGCCGACAGTGTCGGCCCCCTGGACACGCATGGCGTGTCCCTACGCAGCAGCCCACCCCCAACGTTCGACCCCCCAAACCCGAGCGACCAAGGATCGTAGTGACACGCCATGCGTGTCAAAGCCATGACCCTGCGCACGTAACTGCCATGCGTGTCAAAGCCATGACCCTGCGCACGCATCTACAATAGCGCGCAACCGTTGATCCCGGACCCCCCATGACCACCCCCCATTTCTACCCCATCGGCACCCCCGGACACCCCTGGGGCGACGCCGAACGGGCCGCATGGCGCGCACGCCAGATCGTCCAACGCAGCTACGCCGAAGACGTAGTAACCGCGCTGCACGCGCTGCCTGAAGCATTCACCATCGAACGATACGGCCAGCTCGAAGCCGGCACCGACACCTACCCGCTGCTGCTCGCCATGACCCGCGACTGGAACCCGGCGCTGCCCACCGCACTGGTCACCGGCGGCGTGCACGGCTACGAAACCAGTGGCGTGCACGGCGCGCTGCAGTTCCTGCGCGACCACGCCAGCGACTACGCCGGCCGCATCAACCTGATCGTGGCACCCTGCGTCTGCCCGTGGGGCTACGAGCGCATCCAGCGCTGGAACCATGACGCGCTCGACCCCAACCGCAGCTTCCGTGACGGCGGCCAGATCACCGAGTCGTCCGCCTTGATGGCCTGGATCGCAGCACGCAACGACAACCTGCGGGTGCACCTGGACCTGCACGAAACCACCGACAGCGACGCACATGAATTCGACCCGGCGTTGGCCTCGCGCGACGGCAGGGCCTGGGTGCCGGAAACCATTCCGGACGGCTTCTACGTGATCGGCAACAGCGAGAATCCGGAACCGGCGTTCCAGCGGGCGCTGATCGCGGCGGTGGAGCCGATCACCCACATCGCCCCGGCCGACGCCCACGGCAACCTGGTCGGCCTGCCGTTGCAGTCCCCGGGCGTGGTCTGGGGCGAGTCGCGCTCGATCGGCGCCTGCGCCGGATTCACCGATGCGCGCTTCGCTACCACCACCGAGGTGTACCCGGACAGCCCGCGCACCACCCCGGCGCAGTGCAATGCGGCGCAGGTGGCAGCGGTCCGCGCAGGGCTGGATTTTGCATTGTCGTCACCGTAGACCGGCTAGTTTCACGGTCTACAGCTGACGGCGCGCGCGCGTTGCCCTTGGTTGACGCGCGTGCAGTCCGGCGAGAGTCCGGCAGCACGGGTTTCCACACTGCCTGCAGCCCTTGCTGCCGGTTCCAGGGAGCACCATGACGGCTGCAGTATCGACCGGTCCCTTGCTTGCCGACGGCTTCGGTCGCCGCTTTCCCTATCTGCGCCTGTCGCTGACCGAAGCGTGCAACTTTTCCTGCAGCTACTGCCTGCCCGATGGCTACCAGGCCGACGGTCGCCCGCGTTTCCTGGACGTGGATGAAATCGGCCGGCTGGTCCGCGCTTTCGCCACGCTGGGGATGCACAAGATCCGCCTGACCGGCGGCGAACCCAGCCTGCGCCGCGACCTGGACCAGGTCATCGAGCGCGTCGCCGGCACGCCCGGCATCCGCAAGGTGGCGATCACCACCAACGGCACCCTGTTGCCGCGGCGCCTGCCCGGCTGGCACCGCGCTGGCCTGACCGCGCTCAACGTCAGCATGGACAGCCTGCGCCGCGAACGCTTCCACGCCATCACCGGGCACGACCGCCTGCCGGAGATCCTGGAAGGATTGGAGCGGGCACAGGCGATCGGGCTGCCGTCGGTGAAGCTCAACGCCGTGCTGCTGCGTGGGCTCAACGATGACGAACTCCCCGCATGGATGGAGTTCCTGCGCGAGCGCCCCTTGAGCGTGCGCTTCATCGAACTGATGCGCACCGGCGACAACGCCGACTATTTCCAGCGCCACCACCTGAGCGCCAGCACGGTGGTGGAGCAGCTGCTGGCCGCCGGTTGGCGGCTGCGCCCTCGCGCCGCCGACGCCGGACCCGCGCGTGAGTACACCCACCCCGCGCATCGCGGCAGCATCGGCGTGATTGCGCCGTATTCCCAGGATTTCTGCCAGGGCTGCAACCGTCTGCGGGTGACCGCGCGCGGCGACCTGCGGCTGTGCCTGTTCGGTGAGTTCGGAGTGCCGCTGCGGCCGTTGTTGCAGCATGACGATGACCGCGACGCGCTGCTGGCCCGAATCACCACCCAGCTAGGCCTGAAGGCCGCCGGCCATGGCCTGCACCAGGGCCGCACCGGGTTGACCCCGAACCTGGCCTCGATTGGAGGATGAGCAACAGATGAGTGGCGACCTGTCCGTGGCCTTCCACATGGCCGACGTGCGCGACAAGCGCGTCACCCGACGCCGCGCGGTGGCGGTGGGCGAACTGCTGGCCGGGCCGGTGGCCTACCCGCTGATCGTCGCGCGCCGCCTGCCCAAGGGCGATGCGCTGGTGATGGCCGAAGTGGCCGGGCTGCAGGGGGCGAAGATGGCGTCGATGCTGATGCCACTCTGCCACCCGCTACCGCTGGAGCTGGTACGCGTGCACTGCGCGCCGGTCCCCGAACGGCAGGCGATCCGGGTCTGGTGCGAATGCGCCAGCGAAGCGCGTACCGGGGTGGAGATGGAAGCGCTGGCCGGCGTCAACGCCGCGCTGCTGACCCTGTATGACCTGAGCAAGCCGGTCGAGCCGGCCTTGGAGATCAGCGCGGTGCGCCTGCTGTTCAAGGAAGGCGGCAAGCGCGGCGTGTGGATCCATCCCGCCGGCATGGACGCGGCCGAGCGCGAACGCTACCAGCCGCGCGCGCCGCGCCAGCTGCAGGGCGCCGCGTGCGCGGTGATCACGCTCAGCGACCGCGCCAGCGACGGCAGTTACGAAGACCTGTCTGGTCCGCGCCTGGTCGAGGGACTGCAGGCACTGGGCGGCAGCGTGACCGCAGCCGAAGTGCTGCCCGATGGCGTACAGCCGCTGGCGGGCCGGCTGCAGGCGCTTGAAGCGTCCGGCGTACGGCTGTGCCTGTGCACCGGCGGAACCGGGCTGGGACCGCGTGACCTGACACCCGAGGCGCTGCTGGCGGTGGGCGGGCGTCGCGTGGACGGACTGGCGCAGATGGTGCGCAGCCTGAGCGCGCAGCACACGCCGATGGCCTGGCTGAGCCGCGCCGACGTGGTGCAGCTGGGAAAAATGCTGGTGTTCGCACTGCCCGGCAGCCCGCGTGCCGCCAGCCAGTGCCTGGACATCCTGGCGCCGGTGCTGGGCCATGCGTTGCAGATGATCGACGGCGGCGACCACCGATGATGGCCTACGCCGACGCGCTGCAGCGGATGCTGGCGTGCGCGCACGTGCTGCCAGCGGAGACCGTGGCACTGGAAGACGCCGCCGGACGCGTGCTGGCGCGCGATGTGGACAGCCCGCAGAGCCTGCCGCCGTTCGACAATTCGGCGATGGACGGCTTCGCCTTGCGCTGCGATGGCGTGCCGATGGAGGCCGGCACCGAACTGGAGGTGCAGGGCTGGCAGGCCGCGGGCGACGACGCCAGCGCGGGCGGGCAGGGCGCGTGGGAGATCATGACCGGTGCGCGCATGCCCGACGGGCTGGACAGCGTGATTCCGGTCGAACAGGTCCGTGTACTGTCGTCGGCGGCGGGACGCCCGCAGCGGATCGCGCTGCTGCAATCGGTGACACCGGGCCAGTTCGTGCGGTTGCGCGGCCAGGACGTGGGCAGTGGTGAAACGGTACTGACGGCCGGCAGCAGCCTGTCCTTGAACGCCTGCACGCTGCTGAACGCCACCGGCGTGGGCCAGGTCGAGGTGCGCGCGCAGCCGCGGGTGGCGGTGATCTCCACCGGCCGCGAGCTGGTGACCGACGCCGGCCAGGCGTTGGGCGGTGGGCAGATTCGTGACAGCAACAGGCCGTACCTGGTCGGTCGCCTGCAGGCCGCCGGGGCCCGCGTGGTGTGGCAGGGCGTGGTCGGCGACGACGTCGCCGCCTTCGATGTCGCGCTGCAGGCCGCGCTGGACGCGGGTGCGCAGCTGGTGCTGAGCACCGGCGCGGTGTCGCAGGGGCGCTACGATTTCATCCCCGACGCGCTGCGCGCGCGCGGGGCAACGATCCACGTGCACAAGGTGGCGATCCGTCCAGGCAAGCCGCTGCTGTTCGCGCAGCTGCCCGGGGGGACGCTGTACTTCGGGTTGCCCGGCAACCCGGTATCGGCCGCGGTCGGCCAGCGCTTTTTCGTGGAACCGGTGTTGCGGCGGCTGCTCGGCATGGCCGCCGAGGCCACGCTGCAGCTGCCGTTACGGGCCGACGTGCGCAAGCCACCCGGGATGCGCTTCCACGCGCGCGCGCGGGTGGAACTGGGTGCGGACGGACAGCTGTCGGCGCGGGTGCTGGCCGGGCAGGAATCGTTCCGGCTGATGTCGATGCTGCAGGCCAATGCCTGGGTGGTGCTGGACGGTGAAGATGACGTGGCACGGGCGGGTACGCCGGTGCAGGTACAGGGTTGGGGGCACCGCGATCCGGTGCGCCTGGCCGCCATGGAGGTGTCATGAACATGATCGAGCTGCAGCTGTTTGGTGCGTTCTCCGAGCTGGTGCCCGAGCGGGTGTTGCAGGTCGAGGTGGAGGGCGATTCGGTCGCGGACCTGCGCCGGGCCCTGCAGGTCCAGCTGGCAGCGCGCTGGCCCACGTTCCGCAGCGGCCTGCTCGATTATTCGGCGTTCGCCGATGAGGAGCGGGTGCTGCGCGACGATGACGCATTGCCTGTTGATGGGCGGGTCGCGGTGCTGCCCCCGGTGAGCGGAGGTTGAGCATGCACGAGCGCCAATGCCTGCGGGTGGTGGAACGCAGCGAATCCGCGCTGGATCCGGCCGAGGCGATCGCCTTCGTCTCCGATCCCGGTTTCGGCGGCATCGATATGTTCATCGGCAAGGTGCGCGACCTGAACCACGGACGTGCGGTGCAGGGCATTAGTTACGACCTGTTCGTGCCGCTTGCGGTGGCGACCTTCCAGCAGCTGGCGGCCGAGGTGGAGGCCGAATTCGGCCCACGCCTGAAGCTTTACGTTGGCCATGCCAAGGGGCGCCTGGCGGTGGGCGAGGTGGCGGTGGTGGTCGCAGCCGGAACGCCACATCGCGACGAGGCCTTCCGCGCCTGCCGTGCGCTGATCGAGGCGGTCAAGCACCGTGCGCCGATCTGGAAGCAGGAACACTACGAGGATGGCGACAGCGTCTGGAGCGAAGGCTGTTCGCTGTGCCATTCCGATCCCGTACACGACAGGACCGGCGCATGATCCACACGATACGAGGCGTGCTGTGCCTGCTTTCGCTGGTGGTCGCGCTGCCCGCTGGTGCGGCGGGGCTCACCGTGTCCGCAGCGTCCAGCCTCACCGAAAGCTTCCGCGACATCGCCCAGGCGTATGAGCGCGCGTATCCGGGCGCCGACGTGGACCTTAACTTCGCCGCGTCGGGCGTGCTGCTGCAGCAGGTCGCGCGCGGCGCGCC
Source organism: uncultured Stenotrophomonas sp. (assembly GCF_963519925.1). Taxonomy (NCBI): domain Bacteria; kingdom Pseudomonadati; phylum Pseudomonadota; class Gammaproteobacteria; order Lysobacterales; family Lysobacteraceae; genus Stenotrophomonas; species uncultured Stenotrophomonas sp. The sequence goes on from NZ_CAUQPH010000050.1 coordinate 20,401, forward strand.
GGTGGATGTGCTGGCCACGGCCGACACCGCCACGCTCGACCAGGCCGCGCAACAGGGCCTGCTCATGGCCGGCACCCGCCAGCTGTTCGCCAGCAACCAGCTGGTCGTGGTCGTCCCGCGGGACGCGCGCAGCGTGCCTGCCACGCTGGCCGCGCTTGGCACGGCGGGCGTGCAGCGGGTGGCGATCGGCAACCCGGACAGCGTGCCGGTCGGCCGCTATGCGCGCACTGCACTCCAGGACGCGGGCCTGTGGCAGGCAATGGCCGCCAGGACCATCACCACCCAGAACGTACGCCAGTCGCTGGACTATGTGGCGCGTGGCGAAGTGGATGCCGCCTTCGTGTACTCGAGCGACCTGAAGGCCGCGGACGGCAAGGTGCGGCAGGCGTTCGTGGTGCCGTTGAAGTCACCGATCTCGTATCCATTGGCGGTGGTCAAGGACACCCGCCACGCGGTCGAGGCACGCCGTTTCGTGGCCTTCGTGCGCTCGCCGCAGGGGCAGGCGATCCTGCGCAGGCATGGTTTCGGCGCCCCCTGACCCATGGCGCTGGACTGGACCGCGTTGTGGTTGTCGCTGAAGGTGGCCGGCTGCGCGACCGCGATCAACCTGGTGCTGGGGGTGGCGCTGGGTGCGCTGCTGGCGCGTCATCGCTTTCCGGGGCGTGAGCTGCTCGATACGCTGTTGACGCTGCCGATGGTGTTGCCACCCACCGTGCTGGGCTACTACCTGCTGGTGGTGATCGGCCGCAACGGACCGCTCGGCGCGTGGCTGCAGGACACGTTCGGGATCAACCTGGTGTTCACCTGGCAGGCGGCCGTGATCGCCGCGGCCGTGGCCTCGCTGCCGCTGGTGTTCAAACCGGCCCGCGCCGCGTTCGAAGCGGTGGACGGCCAGCTGGAGCAGGCCGCGCGCACGCTGGGCGTTTCCGGCGTTGCACTGTTCCTACGGGTGAGCCTGCCGTTGGCCTCGCGCGGCATCCTGGCCGGGCTGCTGCTGGCGTTCGCGCGTTCTATGGGCGAGTTCGGCGCCACCCTGATGGTCGCCGGCAGCATTCCCGGCCGTACCCAGACCCTGTCCATCGCGATCTATGAAGCGGTGCAGGCCGGGCAGGACGCCAAGGCCAATGGGCTGGTGATCCTCACCTCGGTGGTATGCATCGTGATCCTGCTGGCCGCGGCGCGGCTGGTGGGCCGTCGACAGGCGCCGCGCGATGTGGCTTGAACTCGACATCCGCCGGGTCTTCAGCGCGCCCGGGCAGCAGTTCGAGCTGGATATCCAGCTGCAGTGCAGCCAGCGCCAGGTGGTGCTGTTCGGGCCGTCGGGCGCCGGCAAGAGCCTGACCCTGAAAGCCATCGCCGGGCTGATGCGGCCGCAGGCGGGCAGCATGCGCCTGGGTGGTGAGGTGGTGTTCGATGCTTCGCTGGGTATCCATCGGCCTCCACAGCAGCGACGGCTCGGTTATGTGTTCCAGGACTACGCGTTGTTTCCCCACCTGAGCGTGCGGCAGAACATCGGGTTCGGCCTGCACCATGGCTGGTTCAACCCGCCGCGACGCGAGCGCGACGCAGAGGTGGAACGCTGGATGCGCGCATTGCGCATCGAGCACTTGGCGCAGATGCTGCCGTCGCAGCTGTCGGGTGGGCAACGCCAGCGGACCGCACTGGCGCGTGCGCTGGTGACCCGGCCGCAGGCCCTGCTGCTGGACGAGCCGTTCGCCGCGCTCGACCATGACCTGCGCGCACACCTGCGCCAGGAACTGCTGGACGTGCTGGCCGCCACCGACGTGCCACTGCTGCTGATCAGCCACGACCCGGCGGACGTTGCGATGTTCGGGCAGCAGGTGGTGGAACTGGTGGACGGCAAGGTCCTGCGCTGAGCGAAGGTGTCGGATTCCGGATAGCCCGGGTACGTCTCACACCCGATTTACAAATTGCTCTCCATCCTGAACCCTCCATTCTGATGCGGACGCCGGCCATGTCCTCGAATGTCGTCAAGATGACGCGCATGCAACTCACCGCCATGGTGGTAGGCGGCATGATCGGCGCGGGGATCTTCTCGCTGCCCAGGACCTTTGCCGGTGCCACCGGTCCGCTGGGCGCGGTGGTGGCCTGGACCATCGCCGGCCTCGGCATGTACACCCTGGCGCGGGTGTTCCAGATGCTGGCCGAGCGCAAACCCGATCTCGACGCCGGTGTGTTCGCCTATGCGAAGGAGGGGTTCGGCGATTACCCTGGCTTCCTGTCCGCGTTCGGTTACTGGATCGGCAGCTGCATCGGCAACGTCTCCTACTGGGTGTTGATCAAATCCACCCTGGGCGCGTTCTTCCCGGTGTTCGGTGACGGCAACACGGTGGTGGCGATCCTGGTCGCCTCGGCCGGTATCTGGCTGTTCCACTTCATGATCCTGCGCGGCGTACAGCAGGCCGCGGCGATCAACAAGATCGTCACCATCGCCAAGGTCATTCCGATCATCGTGTTCCTGGTGATCATCGCCTTTGCGATGAAGATGGACGTGTTCCGCTTCAACTTCTACGGCGGCGACCTCACCGGCAGCATTTTCGAACAGGTCCGGGCCACGATGCTGGTCACCGTGTTCGTGTTCCTGGGCATCGAGGGCGCCAGCGTGTACTCGCGCTACGCCAAGGACCGCAAGGACGTCGGTGCGGCCACCATCACCGGGTTCCTGGTCGTGACCACGCTGATGGTGCTGGTCACCCTGCTGCCGTTCGCGGTGATGGAGCGCGCCGACATCGCCGGCATGCGCCAGCCGTCGATGGCCGCGGTGCTGGAGGCCGTGGTCGGGCGCTGGGGCGCGATCTTCGTCAGCGTGGGCCTGCTCATTTCGGTGCTGGGCGCGTACCTGACCTGGTCGCTGATCTGCGCCGAGGTGCTGTCGGCGGCGGCGCGCACCAAGGACATGCCGGCCGTTTTCGCGCGCGAGAACGCCAACGGCGTGCCGGCCAATGCGCTCTGGGCCACCAACATCATCATCCAACTGATCGTGATCTCCACTTATTGGTCGCGCGACGCCTTCTCGTTGATGCTCAACCTGACCAGCGCGATGTCGCTGATCCCGTTCCTGCTGGTGGCGGCCTACGGGCTGCAGATCACCAGACGCGGGGAGACCTACGACCAGCGGCCCAACGAGCGGGGGCGCGACCTCACGCTGGCGATCCTGGCCACGATCTACACCGCGTTCCTGCTGTATGCCGGCGGGATCAAGTTCATCGTGCTGTCGGCGGTGCTGTATGCCCCCGGCAGCCTGCTGTACTTCTGGGCGCGGAAGGAGCAGGGCGGGAAGATCTTCACCAAGGCGTCGGACTTCATCATCCTGGCCGTGGCGGTGGTGGCTGCCCTGGTCGGCGTCTACTGGATCGCGACAGGCTACATCCAGATCTGACCGGCCATGACGTCCGCCACGGGGAGCCGCAAGCTGTCGCTGCTGGAGCTGACCGCGCTGGTGGTCGGCTCGATGATCGGGTCCGGCATCTTCGCGTTGCCGTCGGCCTTCGCCGCCAACACCGGCGTCTACGGCGCGCTGCTGGCCTGGCTGATCGCCGGCACCGGCATGCTGATGCTGGCCTTCGTGTTCCAGTCGCTGTCGCGGCTGAAGCCGGAGCTCGACACCGGCATCTACGCCTACGCCAAGGCCGGGTTCGGCGACTACGCCGGCCTGCTGTCGGCGGTGGGGTACTGGCTGGGCTGCTGCCTGGCCGATGTGGCCTGCCTGATCCTGATCAAGGCTACCCTGGGCCAGTACTTCCCGGCGCTGGGCGACGGCACCACGGTGCTGGCGATCCTGTCCGCCTCGCTGCTGCTGTGGGCCTTCCACTTCCTGATTCTTCGCGGGATCAAGGAAGCGGCCCTGATCAACACCATCGCCACGGTGGCCAAGCTGGTGCCGCTGGCGGTATTCATCGTATTCCTGTTCATCGGCTTCCGTGCCGACATCTTCGCGCTGAACCTGTGGGGGTTCGAGCCGCCCGGCGCGTCCACGCTGTGGGAGCAGACCCGCGGCACGCTGCTGCTCACCGTGTTCGTGTTCGTGGGTATCGAGGGCGCCAGCGTGTACTCGCGCTATGCCCGGCGCCGCGAAGACGTGGGAATTGCCACGGTCGCCGGCTTCCTTGGCGTGCTGTGCCTGCTGGTGATGGTCACCATCCTGTCCTATGGCGTGCTGCTGCGGCCGGACCTGGCCGCGCTGGCGACGCCGTCGATGGCCGGGGTGATGCAGGCCATTGCCGGTCGCTGGGGTGGTCTGTTCATCAGCATCGGCCTGTTGGTATCGGTACTGGGCAACTACCTGTCGTGGTCGCTGCTGGCGGCCGAGGTGCTGCACTCGGCGGCGCTCAACGACGCCATGCCACGCAGCCTGGCCCGCGAGAACCGCGCCGGGGTGCCGAGTGCGGCGCTGTGGTTGACCAATGGCGTGATCCAGGCGTTCCTGCTGGTGAGCTGGTTTGCCGACTACGCCTTCACCCTGGCGTTGAAGATGACCAGCGCCATGACCCTGGTGCCGTACCTGCTGGTGGCCGCCTACCAGCTGAAGTTGTCGCTGGGTGGCGCGGACGCCCCGGACGCCGCCGCACATGCGCGGATGCGCTGGATTGCCGCCATCGCAACGCTCTACGCCGCCGCGATGCTGCTGGCCGGCGGCAGCCGCTACCTGCTGCTGTCGGCGGTGTTGTACGTGCCCGGTTCGATCCTGTTCTGGCGCTGGCAGCGGCAGCGCGGCATCGCGTTCCGGCCGGGCGAACGGGTGGTGCTGGTGGTGCTGTGCGTGATGGCGGTGGTCGCGCTGGTCGGTTTCGGCAGCGGCCGGTTGCGATTGTGATGCGCGACACCCTTGGACCGCCATGGCGGACAGCGCTGCTGCGGTTGAGCGCGCCGTACCGCGGGCCGCTGTGCCGCACCGGGCAGGTGCTGGGCACGCTGTTCTTCATTGCTTCGCTCACCCCCAGCCTGGTGCCGCGCGGTTACGTGGCGCAGGGGCTGCTGTCGGGGGTGTGCGTTGCGTTGGGCTACCTGATCGGCGTGGCGCTGTCCGCGCTGTGGCAGCGTTTGATGCTGCCCACCCTGGGCGAGGGCAGGCTGCGTCGTGCATTGCGCTGGCTGCCATGGGTCTGTGTGCTGGCCTGCGTGCTGATGGCGTGGTGGGTGCGCCCTTGGCAGGACTCGGTGCGCGCGGTGATGGGGCTTCCCCCGATGGACGAGGGCTTCTCGCTGCGGCTGCTGCTGCTCGCGCTGCTGGTATTCGCGGTGCTGCTGGTGTTGGGTCGTGCGTTCGCCTGGGTGGCAGGCAGGGTCGGCACGTTGTCGCGTCGGGTGATGCCGGCGCCGGTGGCGCGGCTGCTGGGCATCGTAGTGGCGGCGGTGCTGTTCTTCAACATCGCCAACGGGGTGCTGCTGCGTGGCGCATTGCACGCGGCCGATGCATCGTTCCGCAAGGCCGACGCGCTGATGCCGCCCGACGCCACCGCGCCGGACCGCCCCGGCAGCAGCGGTGGCCCCGGTTCGCTGGTGGCGTGGGAGCAGATGGGGCGGGCAGGGCGCGAGTACGTC